>CAYRLT010000028.1:0-8273 GCA_964425095.1 uncultured Luteolibacter sp. | reverse complement strand
TGGTAGCCACCGAGGGATTTCTTCAAGCCGCCCGGGGCATTGAATTGATTGGGCCACTGGGTTGTTTGGAGAGGTATATCAAATCCCTCCAGCGTCGCTTCCCTGGGAATAAAGTCTGTTGCGGGCCGCTTGTTAGCATACAGCCCGAAAATCCAATAGTTTCCGGGCCCCATGGTCAGCAGAACCGGGGCATCACCCAAGTTCGGAGGGGCGATTTTTGGAACCGCCTGCCAGTTGTCCCAGCCCGGGGATTGCGACACCACCAATGAACGAGGCGTTTGCTTCTGATCGAAAGACTTGATCTTGCTGACAAATGTGGCGGACCGCTCCGACGGCACGGCCATCCCGTCCTGGAATTCCAAGCCGGATTTTGTTGCGGCATTGGACACCCAATCCGCTTGGGTGTCGATAATCCACTCCTTCCCGGAGGGCGACATGGTGCCTTTGGAAACAGTTTGGGATTCAGCCGCATGGCAAAATGCGGAGCCTAGAACAGTCACAGCGAGAGCGAGGGTGGGCTTTTTCATTTCAGTGGCTTTGTGGGAGGTTACAGCGGCGTTCAAGGAGCGTTTTTTCGAACCTCCCCACCCAGCCAACGCGCCGCGTTTTCCATCACTTTAAGCGGTTCGCGTTGTTTGAAGACCGGATAGGTTTCATGGCCCGGGCGGAAGTAGAACACCGCTCCTTTGCCAACCTTCCAGACGCAGCCGCTGCGAAAATGTTCGCCCTTGTCCCAGCGTTCCTCGAACACCACCGCATCGGGCGTCGGCACATGGAACGATTCATTGTACATTTCAGTTTGTGGGATGTCCCATTGTTTGGGCAGATCCTTCGCTATGGGGTGATCCACCAGCAGAGTTGTTAGGTGACCGGGCGCCCCATCAGGACGATAGGCTGGAAAAATACAGCCCGGAAGCACCAAGCTCCAACCGGTGTCGGTGCGCGTTAGGGCCGGCGTCAGGGGTGCGTCGGCTTTCGGCACTTTGCCGTACGGTTGGTCGTTGAGATACTCGATGCGGGCGGTCGCACGTTCGGCTTCAGGGATTTGCTGTAGTGCATCGCTCTTCGCTCGTTCCTGCATCAAGCGCACGAATGGTTTGGACCAGTGTGCGGAGTGCAGCGAGACGAGAGCGAGTCGCCCCTGTTGGACGCGACTGACAACTCGTTCGACCGTCTTATCGGGAACGTTCTTATTCTTTAGATGGGACCACCAGATGACCACATCGGTTGCATCGATTACGGCGTCTGATAGACCGTGATCTGGTGAGGCGAGCGTGGCGGTTTTCACCACGATACCAGGCAGGCTGGAGAGATGTGAAGCGATGGCCTCGCCCAAGAACTGATCTCCGTACGCCTGACGTTGTTCACGTTGTTGTTCGTCCCACACCAGAACGCGAATGGGACTGGGTTCAGCTCCATGGACAGAACGCCCGGCGAAAATGGCAAATGAGATGGCGTATAGGTATGTGCGGCGGTTCATAATACCAATGAATTCTAGGAATTGGTTTTTGCGAGAAAAAGTGGGTGTGTCAGTTGGTTGTTCATGGTGGTATTAGAATGTTTGCTATTTATCGTGGTATTAAAGTTAATGATCTGGCGGTTGGACTTTTTGAGAACTACTCCCAGATGATCTCGCCGACTTCGTTCTCGATATCCAGACGCACCTTGGCGTGGGCGAATTCCCGGGTGTAGATGTATCCGTTCTGGACGGCGGGGCCATTTGGTTCTCCAAGCGGTCGCTCCAGCTCTGGATTGGGCTTCATCCAGACTTTGGATCTTTCCGCGCCGTAGCCATCGTGGGCGAGGAAGTAGCTGTGTTTTTCGGCGCAAGTGAGAAACAGCGCGAGGAGATACTCAAAGCGTTTATCGTGATTGTCTTTTTCACTCAGCCCTTTGCGGATTTCATCCGTGCGCTGTGGATTCACGTCGCCCTCCTCTGCATTTAATTCGGAAAGCCCAGCAGTGAATGCAACGATGAACCCAGCACGAGCCGCTTTTTGAAACGCAACCATTCCTCTGGCCACATTGTCCTTCTTCTGTTCCTTAGTCGCGGCGAGTTCAAAGCCTTCGATGTAGGAGCCATTAAATTGCTTGATCGCCTCCAACCCGTCATCCTTGCTTTGGCCGACGCGCAGGACATTCGCCAGCATGATCTTGTCCGGCCCCAAGGCCTTCCTAGTCTCGGCCATCATGGTCTTGTATCCGGCGAGTTGGTCGGCCTTTTTTTCGTCTCCGATGTCACGCTTCAAGTAACCGGGCGACAACACCTTGATATTCCCATCCAGAAACAGGCCGTCGATCGAGGGATCGGAGCACATTTGCTTGGCATGGCCGACCCACCAATCCCGCACCTGAGGGTTGGTCAAGTCGTAGGCCTCGCAAACATTGCGAACCAGCTTGGTTTTTTCATTGCGACCGACAAGGAAGGCTCCCGGCATTTTCTCGATTTCCGGATTCGCTTTGTAGGTGCCGTAGTGAACCATGACATTTCGATAATATAAAATTTTTGTGGAGGGGTTTATCTCTTTCACGGCCTTGGCGGCGGCGAGTGTCCCATCCTCGGTGCTATTGAAAGCCCTGTGTCCTGTTGTTTTCTCGAACGCGACGAGTGGAAAAGAAGCCAGATATTTGATCTCCGCATCCGTAAACTTCGCGGCTTTGCGGATATGCATGTATTGCGGCACGCGGTCCCACGAGAAAACGGGCAGGCGGTCGGTTGCTTGTGAGGGCGTTGTCTCCTCGGCCTGCGCCGTGCAGAGAAATGCCGCAGTAATTCCGAATATGAGCTTGGAGTATTTGTGCATCAGTTGATTTATTTTTTGTCTTTTAAAATGTGGCGCGGGCTGCTCGACCGCGCCACATTTCGAATTCCAGAAAACGGGTTATTTAGCCGCTTCAGCCGCTGGTTTTTTCTCTTTGGTAGCCTTGTTTTTTGGCGTAGCCCACTCTTCGAGACTCAGCGAACCGTTCTTGTCGGTATCGATTCTAGCGAATTTGGTGTCGGCTGTTTCCGGGGTCTTGGATTTGGCTTTGAATTCCTCCAGGCTGATCGATCCGTTTTTGTCGGTATCGAGCCTCCCGAATTGCGTTTTCCTCTTGTCTGCGTCCTGAGCATGGCAGAGGGCGGATCCCATCATGGTGAGACCAATAGCGACCGCAGTCGCGAGGTAGTTGGTTGCTTTCATTTTGTGTTTTGTGTTTTGTGTTTTGTGTTTACCTAACAGGAATAGATATCGCGGATTTTATTTCAGACTGCTTACATCTCGTAACCTTCGCGACGCGGACATTCTTGCATCGCCTTTGCCGCATCGTCGCCGATGATTTGTTCGGCGGCGGGGTCCCATCGGATTGCCCGGCCAGTGCGTTCGGCGATGCCGGCGAGTTGGCAGATGGTAGCCGTACGGTGGCCAACACTGGCCGGGCAGATCGTCGGCTTGCGACTCAGGATCGACTCGATGAAATTCTCGCGGTGGTTCTTGGATTCATACACCTGCACGTCGTTCGGACCGAACTTGTGGCGGACCAGCTCCTTCGGTGATGTTTCGACCTTGCCACGGCTGGCGAGCACCTCGCCCTTGGTGCCGATGAATCGGATCATCTGGCCGTTGTCCGGCTTGCGATCGCGCCAGACGGTGATGCCGTCGGCGTAGCGGTAATGATGGTATTCCGCTCCCTCGAAACCTTTGGGGATGAACTCGACGGGACCTGTTTCGTCACGACCAAGTGCCCATTGTACGATATCGAAGTGGTGTGCGCCCCAGTCACCGAACTTGCGATTGCCGTATTCCCAGTAGCAGCGCCAGCCACCTCCATACGCCCCTTTCGCACGGTTTTCCGAATACTCGAAGAACGGTGTGGGACCGAGCCAGCGGTCATAGTTGAATCCCTCCGGAACAGGAACGATTGTCTCTTTCTCCGGCGGATGCGGGAAATCTCCGAGTTGGCAGTAGATCTCCTTGATGTCGCCGATCATGCCATTGCGCACCAGATTGGCCGCGATGCGGAAATAGACTTCGGAGCGTTGCTGGCTGCCAACTTGGAGGATGCGTCCGTATTTTTTCTCCGCCGCCACCAAGGCCTTGCCCTCCTCGATGGTCAGGGTCATCGGTTTCTCGACATAGACATCCTTACCCGCTTTCATGGCCGCGAGTGCGATCGCCGCATGCCAGTGATCCGGCGTGGCCACGCACACCACGTCCACATCGGGATGAGCAAGCACCTCTTCAAATTTCGTCGTACCTAGAATTCCCTCGTAGCCCTTCCCCTTGAGCGTTCCGAGTGCTTTCTTCACCTGCCCGTCCCGCACGTCGCACACCGCGATCGGTTGCACATCCTTCAAGCCGGGAAACGATCGCACATGGCCGTCGGATATCAGGCCCACTCCGATAAAGCCCATGCCAATGCGCGAGTTCGCGGCGGTCTTGGCGGTGTTGCCGAGCGTCTCCGCATTAACGATCTGTGGAGCGATCCATGCGGTGCCTGCGGCCAGGGAGGACTTCAGAAAATGACGACGTGTCGGTTGGAGGTTCATGGTGGTAATAGAATATTGGCTGCTTACGGTGATAATAAAGTCGATGATATTTCCCTAACTCCCGGCACGCTAGGTGACATTGAGCCCCTTGCCTCCGGCGTAGAGGAAGACGCTCTTGAGGTAAGAGCTGTCAAAGGCGACGATGAGGATGTGGATTTGCATGGGAGTGTGGACGGAATGAAGCGCTAAACCGGTTCAGGGATGGGGGCTGATGGTGACGAAGTAGGCTCCGATTTCGTTGCCTTGATCATCGCGGAAAACGGGGGCCAAGCGTTGCGGTCCGGCGGCGAGACGGGTGGTGAATACAACTTCATGGTCGTCTGGTTTCACCGGCTTGGATTCAAGATCCCGGCCGTCGAGCCGCAGCACGGCGGACGTGATGGGGATCGCCTTGCCGGGACGTGCGCGGAAGGCGCGTGTGGCACCTGGCACGTTTTCACTGGCAGGAAGTGCGGCGGTGATCGGGCGATCCGCTTCCACGGGCCAGCGGCGCAGGCGGATCGTGTAGTTGCCGGGCGTCACGACTTTGACAAACCAATGCCCCTGATGCGCGGACTTAGCGAGGCCGGCGGCTTCACGGATGTGTTGCTGGTTCCATGGCGGCAGCTCTTCCTGGATCCAATCGTGTGCGGTTAGATCAACGGCGGGATGTTCCGGATGGCCAAGTGTGATGGCCGTAGATTGCGAAAACGTTGGTTCGAGCTCGGCCCACCAAGCGTCGTAGAACGCACGCATCGTTGCCACTTTTTCAGGATGCGCGGTGAGCACGTTGCTCTTCTGTCCGGGATCCGATGCGATGTCATACAGTTCCGTGCCGTTCACGAGCCGCCACTTGCCGGACATGACGGCGGTTTGTTTCCACTTGATGGGATCACGCACGCGCTGGGAATCGGTGACGAGCATGCGGTCGCGTGGCCAGTCCGCGACATCGCCTTTGGGATCCAGCAGGGCTCGGATCGAGCGGCCGTCGAGCTTGACTCCATCCGGTTTCTTCGCACCGCACAGGTCCAGCAAGGTGGGAACGATGTCCACGGCGTGGCAGAGGATGTCGCTGGAGTGCTTCCGGTTCCACCCCGCGGCGGGCCAATGGGCGATGAACGGCACCCGGTGGCCCCCCTCGTATTCGCTGCCTTTTTTTCCACGCATCCCGGCGTTGAACACCGCTTCGCCCGTCGCTGTGCCGTTGTCGGTGGTGAAAATGAACAGGGTGTCATCCTCGATTCGCAGTTCGCGGAGCAATTCGCGCAGCGCGCCGATGTTGTCATCGATGTTATGGATCATACCGAAGAACGCGGCGAGCTCCGGGGACTGGTCCGCATACAGATCCATGTATTTCCGGGGCGCGTGCAACGGGCTGTGCGGCGCGTTGGGCGCGATGTAGGCGAAGAACGGTTTGTGCTTCGCCGCGCACTCACGGATGAAGCGCTTGGCCTCGGAGAAGAACACGTCGGTGCAGAATCCCTTGGCGGAAACTACGCGGCCGTTGTGATAGTAACTGCCATCGAAGTAGGAGTTGTCCCACAGGTCCGGCGTTTGGCCGACTCCGCCGCCGCCGTGGCGATAGACCTCGGTGAATCCACGGTCTTCTGCACGATAGGGGAAATTGTCGCCGAGATGCCATTTGCCGAAAAGCCCGGTGGCATAGCCGGCGTCCTTGAGCATTTGTCCGAGCGTGACCTCGTTCTCGCGCAGCATCGAGCGGCCGTTCACGGTGTGCCAGACGCCGGTGCGGTCCGCCCAGCGCCCCGTGAGCAGCGCCGCGCGCGTGGGTGAGCACGTAGGCAATGCATGATAGTTTGTTAGGTCGGAGGATTCAGCAGCCAGCTTGTCGATATGCGCCGTCTTGAGCACCGGGTTTCCGGTATGGCCGAGATCGCCGTAGCCCTGGTCATCGGTCATGATGAAAACGATGTTCGGGCGCTTCGGTGCCTCTGCCGAGGCAGGAACCGCCAGGAAGGCGATCAACGGAACCAGGGATTTCATCATGACATTCATCGGCTGCTGGCTGTGTCGCTGGCGGGTGAAAGATCCGTAACGGGCGTGAGACGGAGCGATTTGAGGCTGGCGGTGGCGGCATTTCCATCGATGCAGGCCACGCTTACGCGGTGCCGCCCGGGAGTGGTGAATTCGAGCCAGCCAATCGGAAACGATTGATAGATGTGTGAGGCATTCTGCTGGTTCTGGATGGCTTGTCCGCCTTCCACAGCAACTCGCCAGACCAGCCTTTTCTCACCGGTATAGGTCAGATCGACTCGGTAGTGGCCCGGGCGGAGGACGTCCACTTCCCAGGTGGCGGCGCCATCGGCTTTCCAATCCGTCACCTCAAACGTGTGCTTCCACTCACCGAACTTCTCCATCCAGCGCTTGCCGTTGCGGGCGGCTCCCGTGACCGAGGCGAAATGCACGTCAAGTTCGCTGGGTCCTTTGGGATCGATGCCGAAGGTCCGGTCAACTTCCGGCGGGGCGGCGAGGGTGACTTCGATCACCGGAACAAGCGCGTTGAGCGTGCCGGGCGGCAGGGTGAGGCTGGTCCATGTGCCGTCGCGTTGGTGGGTGACGGGCTCGGAGCCACTTGCGGTGAGCCATCTGGCGGAGCGGATTTCCGTCTTGAGTCCCGGGAGATGGAGCTTGCCATCGGTCGGCGGGTCGAAGACTGATAGAAACAACTTGTTGTCGCGCACGGTGACGTCCCCCCACGGTAGGGCGCGCCCCCAGGGCGAGGAGTCCGCGCCATAGATCACGGCCGGGTGGCGCTTGATCCACTCGCCGGAGCGGCGCAACGAATCGGCGGCATGCTTCGGCACCGAGCCATCGCCGTAGGGGCCAATGTTGAGCATGTAAGTGCCGCCGCGGGCGACGGTGGAGATGAGGCGGCGGAGGATTTCGCGCGGAGTCTTCCAGTTGTTGTCATACCATGCGTAGGCCCACGAATCGTTAGTAGTATCCACGGTTTCCCACAAGCCGTCGATGTTTTGAATCGGGACCTCCATGTCGCCGAGCGATTGATAGTCTCCGAGTCCATGGCCGGCGCGGCCTGAAACGAATGCTTTCGGCTGGTTCTTCCGGACGACGCCTATGAGTTGCTCAACATACTTTTTTGGCATCTTCCCGGGGGTGTCGAACCATACGAGTTCGATCGGTCCGTATTGACTGGTGATCTCCTCGACCTGTGGCAGGCACTTGTTTATGAAATAGTCGTCAAAGGTGGCAGGCTTGCCGTTTTCATCGGTCTGCGGGCCGTTGCCACCGCCGGGGAAGGTCCAATCCTGGTTGTGGGAATAGTAGAAGCCGAAGCCGATTCCAGCCTCTTTGCAGGCAGCGGAGAGTTCCTTCATCGGATCGCGACCGTAGGGGGTGGCATCGACGATGTTGAAAGGATCCGCCTTCGAGTGATACATCGCGAAACCGTCGTGGTGTTTTGCGGTGATGACGATGTATTTCATTCCCGCGTCCTTGGCAATTTTGACAATGCCCTGTGCGTCGAAACGGGATGGATTGAATCGTTTGGCCAGTTCCTTGTATTCGGGAATAGGTATGCCGGCCATCCGCTTTTCCATGATCCATTCTCCGATGCCGTAGTAGGTCTTGCCGTCCACCTTGTTTCCTAACAGCGAGTAAAGCCCCCAATGGATGAACATGGCGTAGTTCCCATCGGCGAACAACTGGCCCTTGCTGGCGTCCTCCGGGCGGAGCTTAACCACAGACTCACCCCACAGTTTGTCCATTTCCTGCGCGCCGGCGG
>CAYRLT010000027.1:0-1685 GCA_964425095.1 uncultured Luteolibacter sp. | reverse complement strand
GGCTTACCGCACCGATTATGACCTCGGCGTGCACCAGAAGGGCGCGGGCAAGCCACTCGAATACTTCGACGAAGAGACCAAGCAGAAGTTCCTTCCGCATGTCGTCGAGCCTTCCGCCGGATGCGACCGCACCCTGCTCGCTCTCATCTGCGAGGCCTTCGACGAGGAGACGCTCACCGACGAAAAAGGCAATGCCGATGTCCGCACGGTGATGCGCTTCAAGCCCGCCATGGCACCTGTGAAGGCCGCCATTTTCCCATTGCTCAAAAAGAACGCCGAGCAAGTCGCGATCGCCAAGAGTATCCAGAAAAAGCTCCAAGCATGGATGAATGTCGCCTACGACGACTCCGGTGCTGTCGGCCGCCGCTATCGCCGCCAAGACGAAATCGGCACGCCATTCTGCATCACGGTCGATTTCGAAACTCTCGGCGAGGGCGGCGATGAAATCAAAAACACCGTCACCATCCGCCACCGCGATTCGATGGAACAAGAACGCCTGCCAATCGACGCCCTCCTGCCATGGCTACTCGAGCGGGTGAGGTGATCGAATTGTAGGAAGATTTACCGCGAAGCCGCAAAGGTCGCAAAGGAGCGCGGAGAAGGAAGAGTGATGGGTGATTAGATCTTAGGGAATAGGGCAGGGACCTTTGTCCCAAAGGTCCGCGCGAATGAGCTGCGGCTTCTTGAAAGGGGAGTGCCCGCGTCCCGTGTCACGCATCTCCGCGTTTCTATGAAACTCACTCAGGAAAATAATGCTTCAGCGCTTCGATGGCGCCGTGGGCGTGGATGCCTTGGGTGATGAGGCCGCCGGATGCCGAGACTTTCGCGTGGATTTCTGGCACCGAGTTGGCAGGGCAGGCGGTCATGCTGGCGTGGGTGGCATCGAGCATGTTGAGATCGTTGTGGCTGTCGCCGATGGCAAAGCAGTTGGCGGCCGAAAGCTGGTGAATTTTGGCGACTTCGGTGAGACTGCTGCCTTTGTGGAAATCGCGGTGGCCGAAGCGCAGGTAGATTGAGTTGCGCTGCCATGAGAGTTGCGGTTCTTCACCGGCGAGTGGTGCGATGCGGCTGACGATCCATTCCATTTCCTCGACGGTGCGCGAGATGATGCCGGCTGGTTCGCCTTCCATGTCGATCCACTGTGCGCCAGTGTGTTCCTCGATGTCATGACGGATCCGCGCGAGCAATTTTTTGGCGCGCTTGAACAATCGGAGGATTTCTTTCTCGCATTGTTTGTTCCATGGCGTGTGGGAGACCCAGCGTCCAAATTTATTTGGAATGTAAATTTCGCGTTCGCGCGCGACGACCCAATCGGGCAGGAAGGGGAATCGGCTTTCGAGAAATCCTTCGATCATGTGGACCATCGAACGCCCGGTGTTGATGCCCCAGCAGGCCTGATGCGTTTCGCGGATGCGTTGGATCAATTCAAAAAACTCCGGTGGGACAGGTGGGCTCGACGCGGGGTCGTGCAGAGTGCCATCGAAATCAAACGACAGAATCGCGGCTGGCTTGGTGAGCGCGGGAAGTGTCCTCATGCGATGGGCTGGTGGGGGACCAGTCGTGTGGTCTCACCCCGCACGGCGGAATTGGTACACGAGGACGGGATCGAACCGCCGACCGACCGGGTGTAAACCGGTTGCTCTACCGCTGAGCTACTCGTGCGTGGGTGCGGGCAAAAGATGCGA
>CAYRLT010000026.1:0-5988 GCA_964425095.1 uncultured Luteolibacter sp. | reverse complement strand
GCCTCTCTCCGCATCTGATCCTCTGGCAGTGCCACATACCACTTGGTATAATCAAGTTCCATTTGTTTGAAGGCGGCGAAGAACGACCAGCAGCCGTTTTTTGCCAGTTCTGCGTGGTATTGGTTCGCAAATGACGGCGTGGCTGACTGACTTACGAATATTACAGCGAGTGTTGGGAGAGTGATTCCTGAGGTAAGCCATGCGGCACGGTGCTTCCATGAGGATTCACCCTGGATCGCCCAGATGAAAACTCCTTTGCGATGGAGGATCCAGATGGCAATGCCGGCGAGTGCTACGATGCCGGATAGGATCGGGATCATCGGATAGGACTCGCTGATATTGCCAAGAACCTCCTGGGTCCAGATCAGGTAGTCCACGGCGATGAAGTTGAATCGCGCGCCGAATTCATCCCAGAAGAACCACTCGGACGCGGTTATAAAAAGCAGGATGCTTGTAAAAAGCAACATCCCAAGCGCAGTAGCGGCACGCCCGATGCGTGATCCCAGAAATCGGGCCGGTGCGAGCGCTGCATAAAGTAAACATGGCAGCGTAGCGAATAATCCGGCCATCGCGTCGAAGAACAAACCGGATGCGAAAACACCTAGGATGGATAGATCCCAAGTCAGGTTATGATATGCGGTGATGAAAAGAGCCAGCCTTGAAGCCAGCGAAAGACTGAAGAAAATAGCGAATGCGATGAGAGGAAGGCGCGAAACCTGAGAGCGGAAAATAAGGGGCATGGAATTGTAGGTGCGTGGGAGCTTTGGTTGGTGGGAGCCGCCCATGTGTCAAAGCCATGAAAAAAATGGATCAATGATGCCATGTGACCGCATGATCCCAATTGCTTCGATGGCGATCAGTGCAAAGAGAAACCAAAGCACTTCGGAGAGCGATCGTATAAAAATCCTAATATTCACCTCAAGAACCCTTGAATCTTTCAAGGTGCCCCCTCGCGGCCAGAATCGCGGAACGGTTTTCTGATAGATCAGGAATTTCTGTGGAAACAGAACCAGCAATTTTTTTTCCTCACTGAGAATGACGTTATGATAGAGAATCAGAAAAAGGGAACCGGCCACTATGGTGATTGTGATGTGCTGAGAGACGAGAAAGATCCCGATGAGGCCGAGGAACGAAAAGAAATAGAGTGGATTGCGGCACATAGAGTAGATACCGGACTGGCAGAGCTCGCGATTTTTCCGACCACCGATGTAAACCGTGCAAAGGATTCTGCCGAGCACCCCAGCGAACACGAGGGTAAATCCAACGAGTTTTACCAACTCCATTCGCAAGGTGCCGAATCCGCGAGGCTGGACGAAAACGAGAAGAGCGATCAGCAGGATTGCGACGAATAAGGAAATTGGCTTGCGGAGCTTTTCGATCATCCCCTTGCCTCTGGGCATGATTCGGGGTTGTGGGGAGATGATGATGGCTTCATTCATGGAGCGGAACGGGTGGAGGGTGGCCGCCTCAGGCGAGGACAGGACCATCCATTAGCACGCCGAAGATGAGAATCCGGTGAGAAGGCCGGTTTTTCTCAATTCATGAGGCTGTTCATGCGGCCGCCGATGGCAGCCCGAGGACAAACTCGATTTGTTTATCCGCCACCCGGCTTACGGTCAGGCTTCCGCCCATTGTGCGCGTGACGTCGAGGCTGAGCGTCAGACCGATGCCGAGATGCGTCCCGGAATCATGGCGAGACGCATCGTGGCGGAACAATGGTTCGAACATGCGCTCGAGGTTTGCCGGAAAATCCTCCGAGAAATTGGAAATCGCGATCTTGCTTTGCCCATTGCTTGATTCCATGCGGATTTGGATCTCAGTTCCGACTGGAGCGTAGGAGGCGGCGTTATCGAGTAGATTGTTCAAAACGATCCGACAGAGTGCATGGTCACCAAGAGCCCGTATGGGTGAGGAGGGGATGACCCGTAGGAGTCGCAGTTCGCGATGTTGGAAAGCGGGAGAAAAGCGCTCCAGGCAATCGTCCATCAGCACGGCGAGATCGATGGATTCGAGTTTGGCGGGCGGGGCGTATTTGCCGATGCGGGATAAGGCGGTGAGGCTTTTGACGAGTTCGGTGAGTTCGTGCGCGGTTTTGCCGCAGGTTTCGAGCTGGGCGGCATACTCGCTTGCGCCGCGCGGCTTGGAAAGCGCGAGGTCGGTGGTGGCAAGTAATCCTGCAATCGGGGTGCGGAGCTCATGCGCGGCGTGTCGGATAAAATCCCGTTCGCGTTCACGAATAACAGCCACGCGCCCGAGCAGAGCTTCGAAGTTTTCGACCAGTCCGGTCAATTCCGAGGGCAAATCGCCGGGGAGTTTGAGTGTTTGATCATCCGGATTACCGGTCCGCGCGTGGACCTGGTGAGCCAGTTCGTGAATGGGACGGAGCGAAGAGCGCACGGCCCATTCCCCCAGAAAGTAGCCGATGAGCAGAGTGAAAAAAGTTCCGCTGCCGAGGATCCAGCGGATACGGGACAGCACTTGATGAACCGGTGTCGTATCGCGCGCCACCACCAAGATATGGGAAAACTCGCGCGGGTTGATGAGGTTGCCGCTGATGCGCATCTTCTCCATTTCTTCCGGCAATATGAATGGGTAAACGCGCATGCCGATCGCCCGGGCCTGGTGGCCGTCTGCAGGCATCCGGATCTCACGGATTCCCTGTCCGTCATTCCTTCCCAAAAACCGCGGCAGATCCGCCGACTTCAAAGCGGGCGAGCGGGTGATCTCCCCGGAATTTTCATTCCAATATTGAAACATGACGCTGGATAACAGATGCCCGCTTTCTCCCGTCCCTTCCTGCCATTCAAAGATGATTTTTCCGTCTTCATATTCGACTTGGTTCGATAGTAGAGCAGCGGCTTGGCGGACTGATTGGTCCATTTCCTCATAAAGTCCGCTGCGAACCTGAAAGTAGGTTCCGGTGGCTAATAGGCACATCAATACACCGACTCCGATGCCACAACGCATGAGCAAAGAACGGCGAATGGACCGCCTTTTCATGACTCATCCTCCTTCAGCGTGTATCCGAGGCCACGGCGGGTATGAATCAGGTTGGTTTCGCCTTGGGCACAGAGTTTCTTGCGCAGGTAGCCGATGTAGACATCCACCGAATTACTGGTCCCTCCGCTGCTGTCTTCAAAAACGTGCTCCCAGATGTCCGCGCGGGATACCATCTCGTCCGCTCGATGGATGAGATACTCGAGCAAACGGTATTCCAAAGCCGTTAGAACAACGTCACGGTCCGCTCGCCGGACAAGACGGCGGATGGGATCGAGTTGTAGATCCGCCACCCTCAGCACCGGGTCCTTCTTAGCGTAGCTGCGGCGCAGCAGTGCTCGCACGCGGGCCAAGGCCTCGGCGAGAGGGAAGGGTTTTACGAGGTAATCATCCGCGCCTGAGTCCAGCGCCTCCAGGCGGTCTTCCAAGCCATCGCGGGCGCTGATGACGAGAATATGTACTGGATTTCCCTTTGCTCGCAGTTGCCGCAGGATCTCCATCCCGTCCAGATTGGGCAGCATTAAATCGAGCAAGATGGCATCGTAAGGATTTTCCACAGCCGCCCAAAGCCCTTCATCACCCGTCGCCGCGGTATCCACGATGAGTTCCGCTTCACGCAGAAACTGGGCCAGAGCATTGCGCAGCGTGGAATTGTCTTCGATGATGAGCAGGCGCATGGGCGGGTGGTGGCGGATTGGATCGTAATCAGCAGACGTGGATTCCCGCGTCCGCCAAGACAACGAGTGGCGCTTCGTCGGATGGCAGGTGGGCGAGCAGTGCGGCGATGGTTTGATCATGCCCGGGAAGGATGAGATCGGGACGAATGTCGGCGAGCGGTTGCAGGACGAAGCGTCTTTCTTGAATTCTCGGGTGCGGCAGTTCCAGTAGGTCTCCGGTGCTTGTTTCGTCGCCGAGGTAGAGGATATCAAGATCGATCACGCGCGGGGCATTGCGCTCGGCGGCAGGGGTGCGGCCCAGTTGTTGCTCGATGGCGCGGGTGTGTTTCAGCAAATCGAGCGGGCTTCCGGCAAAATCGATTTCGACGACGGTGTTGAGGAAATCCGGAGAATCCGGCGGGCACAGACGCGGCTCGGTCTGATAGACTGGAGCGGTTAGAAACACCTCGCCGGGCATGGCGATTTCGCGTAAGCGGCCGATGGCGGCGCGCAGGTGGCCGAGGCGATCACCGAGATTCGAACCAAGGGCGATAGCGGCGCGTGACATGATCAGTCCTTGAGGTTTTCAAGGTGAGTGATGCCATAATTCTGCGCAACGCGTTGGTTTGCCTCCTCCACCTTGGCGGAGGGGATCACCACCGGGCGGCTGGCCCCGAAAAGCTCGATCACATGGAACTCCGGCGGTTTTTCCGGATGGAGAAGCGCATGGGCTTGCGTGAGATCGGTGACTTCCACGCCGTTGATTTTGTTCACGGCGAAGCCCGCGAAATCGCTGAGTTGGCTGGTCACCGGATCGCTTTCGACGCGGGTGAGCATGACAATATCCCGGTGTTTTTGAAACAATCCCTTGGGGACGTAATCGGTGTAAAGTCGGCGCACATTGACATCGGTGAACTTCGCGGCAGCGAAGAGATTGGTGTCGAGTGGCTGAAACACGAGGCCGGCGAAGACCATGTAACGCGGAGTTTTCTCATACTCGATGGCATACATGCGCGACCACGTCAGCGGCTTGAGCAAGACGTCGACATCGTTCCATGCGCCATCGCGGCGGAGGCGCACGGAGACTTTGTCGCCTGCGAATTTGCGTTCGACGATTTCGTTGAGATTCACGGTTTCGCCATCGATGGTGACCATTCCGGCATTGTCCACCGGTTTGCCGTCGAGCGCGACGATCACGTCGCCGGGTTTGATTAAGCCATCGCTGGAGCTGGTGGGAATGACGTTGGTGACGAGGACGCCCTTGCCATCATTGGGAATTCCGAGGGCCTTGCGCATCGCTGGGTTGTGGAGCGTAAAGTCGGTGATTCCAAGATCCGCGTAGGAATCGTAAGCACCATCCTCGATGTCCTTGAGGAAACGGCGGACGACCGGTGTGGGGATGATGTATCCAGTGTTGTCGGCTTGGCGCAGGCCTTGAAACGCGACGCCTACCACCTTGTTATCCTGCACAACCGGGCCGCCGGAGTTTCCGGGATTGATGGCGGCATCGATCTGCACGATGAGGTGCGAGTCCGCGCGGGAGTGTGAATACGGTTGAAAATCGATCCGGGAAACGACGCCGCGAGTCACTGACAAGCGCTCGCCACCCACCGGATAACCGATCACGCGCACCTGGCTTTCGAGTTGGGGAACTTCGCCGAATTCAAAAGCTGGAAATGATTCGAAATCCTTGAAATCCTCCACCGAGAGCAGTGCGAGATCGCAATCGTGAGCGATGTATTCAACCTTGGCCGGATACTTCACCGGGCTGCCATAGACGGTGACGAGCAAGCGGCGGCCGTTCGAAACGACATGCGCGTTGGTGAGAATTTTGTTTTTTCCGATGATGAATCCAGTACCGATGCCGCCGCTGAAACGGCCGGAATTCCAAGGAGTTTGGTAATCCGGGACCTGGGTGGCCACTTCGATGCGCAGGACGGAGCGGTAAACATCCGAGGGCAGGGCTTGGGCCATGAGCGACGGAACGCAGGCGAGGAGAAGGAAATAAAGGATTCGGTGCATCGGGGTTCGCTGAGACTTTAGGGGGCGGGCGGGAGGCGGCAAACGAAATTTCAGCGGGGCATTTTCCCGATTGCCCGTGGCTGATCTGATGGCGCGGACGGGAGCGGTTGGGAATTCATGTGTTGGCGCGGTCCATCGCCCATTCCCCCACAGGTCGTCTCGATGTGGGTATTCAAGTCGATGAAAATGATTGTGGCCAATCCATGAGCATGAAAGCGCGAAAAAAGGTCGGTCACTCGTTGATAGTTCACCGCAGGATCGGCATACACTTGGCATAGAGGCTGGCATTGTGCGGCTTTTCCTGCGTTAGTAT
>CAYRLT010000025.1:0-8566 GCA_964425095.1 uncultured Luteolibacter sp. | reverse complement strand
AGGAGTCGTGACCAATGGCCTGCGCTCGGGAGATCTGGCGAATACGGCCAACAACCTCGACTCCATCAACAACAATACCACCCGACAAATCCAGAATCCCACAGTAGCCCCCGGCATCTTATCCCTCACAGGACACTTCTCGGATGGCCAAGCTCAAATGCTGATGCGTGGCCTGAATCAGAAAAAAGGCATCGATGTCATGGCTCGCCCTTCAATTGTCACACGCAGCGGACAGGCCGCCAGCGTCCTGATGGCCCGGGAATTCATCTACCCCACCGAATATGACCCGCCGGAATTGCCGAATCAGACCAATGTCGGTCAAGGGCAACCCCCTCCAGTCACACCCGCTAATCCAACCACATTCGAAACCAGACAAGTGGGGGTCTCGCTCGACGTTCTGCCAGTCGCAGACGCCACCAAGCGCTATATCGACGTCACGATCAATCCCTCCATCACCGAATTTGAAGGGTTTGTGAACTTCGGAAGCCCAATCACAAGCACGGTCCAAGATACGTTAGGAAACACCCAACAGGTGAAACTCACCGATAACACCATCCTGATGCCCGTCTTCAGCGCTCAAAAAACGGCCACCCAATTGACTGTTGCGGATGGCTCTACGATTGTAATCTCCGGCTTGATGTCGAATAGCATCCAGAAGGTCGAAGACAAGGTTCCGATGCTCGGCGATCTCCCATTCGTCGGTCGTCTGTTTCAATCCGTTGTCAACAAACCGGTCTCAACCGTGATCATATTCCTTGTTCACGTCGAACTCTTGGACCCTACCGGAAGGCCTTACCGGGACCGCTGATTCATTTCTCCACCCGTCCCGACAATTATTCCCAACATGTCCCCCCCAAGCGAGCCGGAAAAATATTCCATTGATGAAATCATGGAGCGTCTCAAGAGCCACCCGGCAGACGAGTCCATCGATTATGGAGAATTGGTAACACGCGCGGATGGCACTCAGGCGTTGCGCATACGACGAAAAAAACGCCGCACACACCAACCCGGTAAAGAAGAGCACAAGTCCCAAATCCGGTTCCGTATGCTCCAAATCTCGGGGCTGCTGATTTTCCTGCTCTTGGCGCTATTCGGCGCGGGCTTCGCCATCGTCTTTGCTAACAGCACATCTTTCCGAGAAGGACTCTCGAACAAAATCGCGGTCAGTAGCGGAGCGAATGTCGAGTTGCAACAATTCCGAATGAACCCTACCAGCGCCAACGCCTCTGCCCTTACCCTCACTTGGCCGAGCGACAGCGTGCTTGAGTGCCTCTCCCTGAGAGGCCTCAAGGCCGATATTTCCCCACTCAGCTTCCTTGGCAAATCCATGATTGGCAGAGAAGTAAGCGCCGCCGAGGGCACCCTCACCCTGCGCACTTCTCCATCAATTCTCATACCCAAAGAATCTCCCTCGCATGAGGAGATTTCCGCGATTCGCTTCGGCCATTACATAATCCCGAAATTCCATATCATGATTGGCGATCCCACCGCGGCAACAATTCGCCTACGTGATTCCGAGGCCACCTTCATTCCCAAAAATCCGACCGAGCGCCCCCAGCTACTACTCACCCGCGGTCATGTCTCCATCACTGGTTGGCCGAAACTCCGAATGGACCGCTCGCACATCGAACTCAGCGGCCTAGACGCCAACATCGTCAGCATGCGCCTCAGGCATGAAAACGATTCCCATGGCATCTTGCAACTCAGCGGCATTATCTCACCATCCGCCACCAATCACACCTCGACGCTTGCCGTCCACCTCGAATCTTTCCTCCTCTCCGGCATCGCAGGCCCCCAACTCGACCGCCTTTTCTCAGGTAGAATCGATACACATCCCTCAAACTCCTCCAACTTCCTTTCGTTCACTCCGGGACAGATCCCCACTTCCTCGCTATCCGTCACATTCCACAACGCCCTCGCCTCCACCATCGATGTCACTGGATTCCCCTTTCTTGCCGGCCTTTCCCAATCGCTAAATGACAAATGGTTTGCCAACCCGGTTTTCGAAAGTGAAATCCGCGGCTTTCTCCGCCGGATTGATGGCAGCATCACCATCGGTGACCTTAACCTCGAAAGTAAGGACAGAATGGCCTTGCGCGGAACGATCGCAGTAACGCCAAGCGGCGAATTATCCGGAAAACTCGAAGTCGGCATCGCCGAAGGGATGATCAAAACATCCGAAAACCAACGTCTGGAATCTGTATTCTCAACTTCGAAGGAAGGATTCCGCTGGATCACTCTCAAAATCGGCGGCAACGCCAAGGCTCCCACGGATAATTTCAAGGAACTTTACGACTCCGCCGCCATTGAGGCAGCGCCGGCACCGACCCGCAGCATCCCGAGCTTCGAGGAACTCACCGAGCCTAAATAAAGTCCGTAACCCCTCCGCTCCAATGCCGGAGCCGACCTCCCGCACCACCTGCCACGCACACCGCAAATCATGCGCATCTTTTTTAAAAGAAGTGCGTGGCATTCCTCTTGAATATCGTCCAGATTGTTTAGCGGATAAGGCCGATAAAACGGCCGTCCATTCACCAACCAAACGACAAAAAACCATGCAAACTGCCAACGTCAACCTGCCAATCACCGTCACGGTGAGGCACGAACAAGTGACCGATGCCCTCCGCGATCACGCCCATAAAAAAATCGAAAGCCTGCATCTCGATTACCCGCGGATCATCGAAGCCAAAGCAATTCTCGACGTGCAGAAAAACCGACATATCGCCGAAATCATTCTGTTTTGCGCCAACCACATCACCATCGAGGCCCACACCGAGGGCAAAGACATGTATGCAGCACTCGACGAGACGATCGAAAAAATCGCCCGCCGCATGCGTAAACACAAGACGCGCCTCCTCAAAAAACACCGCCCGCACCGCAATGAGTCCATTCGCCACCTCGAAGAACGCTTCTTCCGCGAAGAAGTCCTCGACCATCCGGAAGGCTCCGATACGGATCCTGTTCCTTACATCATCCATCCGGACAACTATGCGGTCCGCACCATGTATAAAGAAGATGCCATCATGCAGCTGGAACTATCGGACCGGCCATTCGTACTCTACAAAAGCGCCCGCCGCCACTGCCTGACTATCGTTTACCGCCGCAAAGACGGGGAATACGCCGCCATCGACATCAAGGAGGGCAACGCCTGATCCATCAGCCCCCGAAACAAAGACCGGAGCGGGCACCCCCACTTCGGTCTTTTCGTATCCAAGCACAGGGTTTCCGTCCCGCTAAATTTGCGTCAACTCCCCGCTTTACAAGCTGGAAATCGGCACCCATAGTCCCGCGCCCATGACTTTCGCAGCAATCCCTTGGCTCTCCATCAGTATCAACCTCTTGTTGGTAATCTTCGTTATTGTCTGCCTTCTAATGATCTTACTTATCCTGATGCAACGGCCAAAACAAGAAGGACTTGGCGCGGCATTCGGCGGTGGAGTGACGGACCAAGTCTTCGGCGCGCGCACCACCAATGTCCTTCAACGCGGCACGGTCTATCTCGGTTCGCTGTTTTTCATTCTGGCACTCGCCCTAGCCACCCTTATCGGCCAGCAAAACAAAAAAACCAGCATGTTAAAACCCGCAGCTCCCACCGTCACGGTGGATGAAAAAACAGCTGTCGCACCTCAGGAAGAAAGCAAACCGAAGTCTCTCCAAGAAGAACTTCCTGTTGAAAATGCCGTCCCGACTACTCCCTCGACACCCATTGAGGCCGAAACTACTCCTGCAATCATCCCCCCTGCCGATACCGCCCCTCAGCCCGAAAAAATCCCCGCGGCTCCGGAACAAAAAACCGACCAACCTTGACGCTTTGAAAAGGTGACGGAAGCCTTCAGCGAAAATTCCGACGTTCCCATCTGGGCACGGAAGGAAGCGTTCCCCAAGTCTCTGCCTGGCTGCGGATGGCTCGATATCAAAGGGAAAAACCACCCGATCGACTCACGCGAGTCGATCATTTCAGCCATCCGCGATGACCACAACGCGGACATCGCACTCGTCTGGACTCCCGACCGCGAACACATGATCCTCCCGGAGGAAATGCCCGGCTCCACGGATGCAATCCTCGCCGCCCGCAAACGCCGCGCCAACGATGACTTGCTCAACTCCATCAAAAAAATCCGCTGGTGCGGCTTGCTCCTCGCCGGACTAGCCGCTTACCTCTTCTATCAAGGCTGGATTCTTGCACCCCGCATCGCTTCCACGCCTGAACGACTCAGCTTCGCTCTACGCGCCATTCACGACTCGGTATCCATCGGTATCGCCCTGCTGACTTTTCTCATTTTCGCCTTCATCCCATGGTATCAAGCGCGAAAACGCCTTGCGGAACTCGCCAAATCGACCGCAGGAGACATGACAGCCATCATCCCGCTCCTGCGTTTTGAAACATGGCTGGATTTCCAAAAAGCACCAGTCACTCGCCTCCTGCTCGGCTTGATCGGACTGGTGACACTTGCCCAATTGAAGCCCGGAGACTCCATCTCCGCCGCAGGACTCGTGAAACAATCCTACCTGCACGGCGAATGGTGGCGCCTCCTCACCGCTCCGTTGATGCACGGAAACCCGATTCATTTCCTCATGAACGCGGCCGCCTTGCTTTATCTCGGCAAACGCGTCGAAATCTTCGCTCGTTGGCCACACGTCCCTCTCGTATTCCTGTTTTCCGCCTGTATCGGTGGCGAGGCGTCCGCACGCTTCATCGACGCTCCCTCGGTGGGAGCATCGGGCGGGCTCATGGGCTGGCTCGGATTTCTGCTGGTATTCGAATCACTGCATGGCCGCCTAGTCCCGCAAAAAGCCCGCCGCCGACTCATCGCCGGGATTCTGCTCACAGGTCTCTTCGGAATCATCGGCTATCGCTTCATCGATAATGCCGCTCATGTCGGCGGATTGCTCGCCGGCATGCTCTATGCGGCCATCGTTTTCCCAAAATCCTCCTCCCCCAACCGCCCGAATTCGACACTCACCGATCGGATCGCGGGGAGCGCGGCGTGCGCCGTTCTGGTGTTTTCAGCGGTCATTGCCGTCAGAAAAATCATCGGAATTTAAATTCACCGGCAATCATCGTCTCTTGGATCCAAAAAAGCAGGATCCGCGCTCTTCACGCCAATTCATGCGTAGCTCTTGTCTATCTGCTGTTGGAAACTCCACGTGAAACCATCACCCAACCACTATACCCTTCATCTATCTGATTATGAAACCAACACTCACCGCCTTCGGCCTTCTCGGATCATTCGCTCTCGCAGGCACCGTCGCGACTGATATCATCACACCGGCCCCCACAGCATCAGCCGACGGCTTCGCCCAAGCACGCCGCCCTATCAGCAATCCGACCCTCTTCGATCTCGCTCTCCCGGGTACCAACCTTCATCCGATCTTCATCTATCACGGCCTGCCGGACCAGATCAGCACGGCTGGCGGCGGCACCGCCGCCTTGGGTGGCGATGTGCAAGTCTATGCCTTGCAATTCGAAATCGGCATCAACGACCGTCTTTCCATCGTCGCCACCAAAGACGGCTACGTGGACATGAATTTCAATAATACCCTGAATGACCAAAGCGGCTTCGCCAACCTCGGCGCTGGTCTCAAGTATGCCTTCATTCTTGATCCCGTCTCGCGCACCGCACTCAGCGGCACCATGACCTTCGAACTCCCCACCGGAAACAGCGATGTCCTCCAAGGCGAAGGCGATGGCAGCGTCAATCTTATCCTCAACGGCCTGAAACTCATCGATGACTGGCAATTTGCCGGTTCCGTCGGCTTTCAGATCCCGTTCTCCAACGAGCAGTCTACCAATTCCTTCGTCAGCGCACACGCAAGCTATGAAATCTGCAAGTGGTTCACTCCTCTCGTTGAAGTGAACTGGTTTCACGTGCTTGATGCTGGCGATGGTTCAGGAAATTTCCCCGATCATCTGGGCGGCACACTGAGCGACACTGTCAACTTTGAAGGTGGCGATGTGTTCAACCTCGGCGCGGCTAATGCCAGCGAAAATCGCGATCTGGTCACCGCCGCGATCGGTTTTCGTTCGCGCATCTCCGACTCTGTCGACGTCGGTGCCGCTTATGAAATCCCACTGACCAATGACGAGGAAAGCCTCATGGACGAACGAGTCACGGTCGATCTCATCTGGAAATTCTAATCCGCTTTCTCTGAAGTATTGGGTTGTCTCAAAGCTCGGAATGGTCCGCCATTCCGGGCTTTTCTTATTTCGGCAACCCCTCTGAAATTTCACTCCAGCGTTTTTTGTAGGTCTCGCTGCTTTGCGAAAGTGTCGCCGCAGCGCTGAATGCCCTCTCACGGTTTCCCGCAAGCCAATCGAAGGCGATAGCACATTCATGGCGCCGAATCTGCCACACCAACTCAGTCTTTTGATTTTTCATCAACACCCGGTGCAAAGCGATCAGCGCATCCGGAGTAAAATCATGCCACTTGCAAATCCGCCGCCGTCCATCTGCAGAAGTCACAGTGATCACCTTTTGAGAATCGATGGAAATATTAGCCATGATTTCGCCGCTCTTGAGTTTCATTTCCGCAGACACGGCTTGTTTGGCGAGATCCTGCTCGATCGAGAGAAGGAACTCCTCCGATAATTCCGCCACGGCGAACAATGAAGAGCGGGCACTATCACTTGGATTCGCAGGCAGAGATTTGAGATAAATCATGGCGTCTTTGAACCGGAAATCCACCGAGAAACCCTGAAGCCGGGCAAGCACATGAGTCAGCGAGGGTGGCGAAGCTTTGAGCGCGTCCAAGAGCTTGGCGCGACGACGGAGGTCCGACTGCCAAGCTAGCACATTGAATTTGGCGCGACCCCGCGTTTTCAACATAACCAGCACCTTATTCAGTTGATCCACCGCCGCCTCACAGCCCGCCTTGTCGGTGGGAACCTCCGTGAACAATGAACCGGATATCAGTTGATAATCACTGACATAATCAGCGGCAATTTTTTGATAGATCAAGGCCCAGCTATCCTGCGGTGGAAGCTTGACAGCAATGGCCGCTTGAAAACAGGTGGCAGCAGGGCCCGTCATTCCTTGATCCCAGTTCTTGAGTCCGGCGAGCATGGCGGAGACCACTTGGGATGCACCACCTTGCGGCATGTCCGGCTTGGAAATTGGCGGGAAACCATCTAACTGTTCGAGAGTTTTGATCAACCCGGCACTGCTTTCCACCACATTGCCCGGCCCGGAGCGCATGTGCTTCAAGATCTCGCGCCCTTGGATTACGGCATCAGCGGAATGTCCATTGAGAAAATGCACCAACACCGCTTCGAGGCCCGTCCATGTCCGGGTAGGTTCCTGCACCGTGGAATTGTTAAAAATCGCGCGAAATTGCACTGCTGCACGCTCGAAGTCCCTCCTCTCCACCGATGCGCGGGCATCCCGATAGTTTTGAGCGATGTTGGAAACTTCCCCAGCATTCGCTGCCTTATTCGGCGCGGAACCCGGCACCTCTGGCACCTCAATCACAACGCTTGGCTTCGGTTTATGAGAGCTAACCCACCAAAGAACTCCGGCGGCGGAGACGATTGCTACCACCGCCCCGACTGCCATGAGCCCCTCCCAATGTTTCTTCTTCGCCCGGCGCTTTGCGGAAATCTCCGTAAACTGGGCACGACCGGATGTCAGGTTATTGAGCGAACCCGTTAGGCTCGCAAGCAATTCGTCATACGAACTAAAGCGCCCGCTCGGATCATACGCCATCGCCCGCTCGACAATCCGACAGGTTTCCATCGAGATGCTCGGATCCACCACGCTTAAAGGAATAATTTTCTTCTTCGCTGCCCGAAGAAGATCCGTGGCCATGGTCTCTTCGCCACAGGGCGGCTGGCCGCAAAGTGAGTGGTAAAGTGTCGCCCCGAGCGCATAGATGTCCGAGCGGAAATCTTCTGGATGCCCTTCGACCGTCTCCGGCGGCACATAATACGGGGTGGCCCACAATTCCGTGGCCTGGGCCTTGCCTCCCTGGGTCACAAGTGCGAGTCCGAAATCGACCAATCGCGCATGACCTTCAGAATCCAGTAGGATGTTCCCAGGCTTCACATCCCGGTGAATCAGCCCCGCCGCATGGGCCGCCTTCAGACCTTGGGCCACCTCAATGGCAAGCGCCAGTAGCTCGGCCTCCGGAATTTTCCCTCGCACGCGGATCTGATGTTCAAAATGCCCGCCGGGAACAAATTCCATCGCAATGTAAAACCGCCCGAAGGCACGCCCAGTCCTGAGCACCCGCACCACATTCGGGTTGCTAAATGACGCGGTAATCCGTGCCTCCTCCTCGAATGCCACGATCCGTCGCTCGTCGGCGGAATATTCTTCACTCAAAATCTTGAGCGCCACCTCTCGATCCAAGGTCTCGTCATGGGCTAAAAACACCATGCTCATGCCGCCAACCACATAGCGGCGCACCAAAGTGTAGGGTCCAAATTGCAGCTTTACCCGAGTGTGAGCCGCACAATGCGGGCACTCAACATTCGAAAACGGCGCCAATGCCGAAACATCCATGGGATTTCCACATGAACCGCAGGTGGCGATAGATTCCGGATGATCTGACATACGCACAGCCTAAT
>CAYRLT010000024.1:0-19788 GCA_964425095.1 uncultured Luteolibacter sp. | reverse complement strand
AACGAACCGATCGCCAGGATCCATGAAATGGTGGGAACCAGTCCGGTCGGAAACCAGGTAATCCCCTGCAGGGCGGGACCCACGAGTTTTTCAATAAATGGTTCGCCCAGCGCGCCCAACGCCAGCGAGGCGATGGTGATGCCCAGTTGTGCCGCCGACAGGTAGGGATTTATATCCTCCACGATCTTGCGGGCGGCATTGACCCCGCTTGATTTGTCCTTGCCCTCCATTTCGATCTGGCTGGGACGCACTTTGACAAAGGCGAAATCGGCCGACACGAACAAGGCGTTGAGAATCAGGAACAACAGGATGCCACCCAGATAAAACAAGGCCTCATCAACCGTCGGCCATTGGTAAATGACTTCGCCCGCTGTGGCCAGAATCATGAAATCAGCAGTCATCGATCAGAGTTTTTCGTAAACGCCTTGATCGCGCCGTTCGAGGACGGTGAAGCCAGCCTTTTTGGCGTCGCTGACGGAAAGCGGCTTGGTGATCGTGGGCGTATTGAAGCTTGTGATCACTTTTTTGACCGGGTTTTTGCACAATGGACACACCAGCAATGGAGCGCGGTCCACGGGGCGTCTCAGATCGAACCCCCGAGCGCAAATGCGGCACGAGTGCGCGGGGTCGTCGGCAGATTCAGAAACGTATGCGTAAATGGGCATAAACGAAGCGTGGGCCAGGTAATTTCCGTCCCACGCCACAAATAGCGGAAACCGTGCCAGTTTACCAGCTCGACTTGGTCACGCCTGGGAGCATCCCGGCGGAAGCCAATTCGCGGAAAGTAATCCGGGAAAGCCGGAAGCGGCGCAGGAATGCGCGGCGGCGGCCAGTGATTTCGCAACGATTGACCAAGCGGGTTGGGCTGGCGTCGCGCGGCAGCATGGAGAGACCCACGTAATCCTTCTCAGCTTTGAGCTTGAGACGGAGTTCAGCGTATTTCTCGACGGTTTGTTTTTTGCGGTCGTTGCGGGCAATCCAACTTTTCTTAGCCATAATTCGGGGGGGAGGTGTTAATGGATGAGGGCGGGCTTGCAAGCCCAAAATTGCAAATATGAGGATTTTTGGCGAACTGCCCGGAATTCAAGGCGGGCTCGTTTCATGCCAAAAGCTCTGCGGGATTCGTGAATTCCATCCCGTGCGCCTCGGCAACCGGGCGGCAAGTCACTTTTCCGGCGAGTGTATTGATACCTCCGAGCAGCTCTTTGCGGACGACACAAGCACCGGCCACACCCTTGTCTGCGAGGAGCAGGGTCCACGGATGGGTGACGTTGTTGAGCGCTTGGGTGGCCGTGCGGGAATACGCACCCGGCATGTTGGCGACACAGTAGTGAAGCACGCCCTCCTCCTCATACGTCGGCTGATCGTGAGTGGTGGCACGGGTGGTTTCCGCGCAGCCGCCTTGGTCCACCGCGATGTCGACGAAAACGCTGCCCTTCGGCATCAAACGGAGCATTTCACGGGTGATGAGTTTCGGGGCCTTGGCGCCGGGAACGAGCACTGCGCCAATCACGAGGTCCACCCGCGGCAGGAGTTCTGATAGATTCGCTTCATTGGAGAAAACCGTGCTGGTCCCGCTCATGGTGATATCGAGAAAACGCATGCGCTCGAAGTCCACTTCGAGAATCGTGACATCCGCGCCGATGCCGGTGGCGACGCGGGCCGCATTCACACCGGCAGTCCCGCCGCCGAGTACCACGACGCGTCCGGGCGCCACTCCCGGCACTCCGCCGAGCAGACAGCCGCGGCCGCCGCGGTGTTTCGCGAGGTGGTAGGAGCCGACGATAGCGGACATCCGACCGGCGATTTCGCTCATGGGCTCCAGCAGTGGCAGACGGTGGTTCACCTCGATGGTTTCGTAGGCGATGGCGGTGCAGCAGGTGGCGGCGAGACTTTCGGTTAGGACCTGATTCGCAGCCAAGTGGAGATAGGTGAAAAGGATGTGGTCGGGGCGGAGCATCGCCACCTCCGAGGGTTGGGGCTCCTTCACCTTGACGATCAACTCCGCCTCAGCAAACACACTGGCAGCATCCGGCAGGATTTCCGCGCCGAGAGCCTTGTATTGTTCATCGCAATAGCTGGCCCCCTCGCCCGCGCCGCTTTGCACGAACACCTGGTGACCCCGCTTAACCAGTTCCGCGACCGAACTGGGAATCATGCTCACCCGATTTTCCTGCGCCTTGATCTCCTTCGGAATTCCTATTTTCATAAAATACGCTGAGGCATTATCTCCAATCTCCCCGAAAGTCCATTGTTCGTTCGAGGATAAAATAGGTTGCGCGCCGGGGCGCATTGCAAGGGTGATTTTGCGTCGCTAACTGGTTGATGCCTCCCCGTCGGCCGGACTGGTTTTAATCAGCCGGAAACGATCATGATAAGTGCCATGATTGTGTTTACGGCAACAATCGTAACAGGCGACGCTGCGTTGGATGGGTTTGACGCGGTGAATGGTGGTGAAGCAATTCGGGCAGATGTAGGCGTGGTTGCGCTTCATTCGGCGGCGCTTGAAGGGCAGCGTATGGAAGGGTTGCTCGCCGGCGATGCCGAGGTCGGCGCAGGCGGCCTGCCATTCCGGGCCGTGGGGCTCGATGTAGCGGCGGCGACGGCAGCGTTCGTAGGCGACGAGGTGGGCGAGTTCGTGTTTGAGGGTGCGCCAGAGTTCCTCGGGCCCGCACTCGCGGAGTTTCGGGTTGAGCTCAATCGAGCGATCCGGCCACCAAGCGCGGCCGGCGGTGGTCTGCATCCGCGGGTTCCAAGAAACGCGCACCTTGCGGGCGAGTTCGGGCAGCGAAAGGTCGGCGGCGGCTTCCGCGCACCACGCCGTAAGGCCTCCATCATCCCTAACAGGCTTGGTTTTCTGCGGGACCGGAGGCCTCAACGCACGAAACCATGCGGGCCATTTGAATTCGAGTTGCGGGGTGCTCCGGCCCATTAAAGTGAGCGTTAGCAAGTTTCCGAGCGGATGGCAACAGGGCTTGCGGAAATTTTTCGGATTTAAACGCGCTTGGCAGTATCCGGAGCGGGATAAATTCTGTTAGCCGCAAAGAGGCGCGAAAAACCTCAAAAAATGGCGGCGGGCAGGATACCCGCGCCACGGTGCTTTCGGACTTTGCCGATCACATTCTAAAATCGTCGCCGAGATAGTGCTTGCGGGCGATGGGATCGTTGACGAGTTCGTCGGAGGCGCCTTCGAGGATGACGCGACCGTCATGGATGAGGAAGGCGCGGTCGGTGATGGTGAGGGTTTCACGGACCGAGTGATCGGTGATGAGAATGGCGAGGCCGTCGCGATCGCGGAGTTCGCGGACGATGCGTTGGATGTCTTCCACGGCGATGGGATCGATGCCGGCGAAGGGTTCGTCGAGCATCAGAAGTTTTGGGTCTGAACAGAGCGAGCGGGCGATGGCGAGGCGGCGTTTTTCACCACCGGAAAGGGTGATGGCGAGCGACTTGGCGAGTTTGGTGATGCCGAAGCGGGCGAGCAGGTCGTGGGCGCGGTCGTGGCGGTCGGAACGGTTGAGGTTGGGCCGGGTTTCGAGGATGGCAAGCAGGTTATCGAGCACCGAGAGTTTGCGGAAAATCGATTCCTCTTGGGGCAGGTAGCCGAGGCCGCGGCGGGCGCGGCGGTGCATCGGTAATTGGGAAATTTCGTGACCTTGGAAGAAGACTGAACCGTCATCGGCGGGGACGAGGCCGGCGATCATGTAGAACGAGGTGGTTTTCCCCGCGCCGTTAGGGCCAAGCAGTCCGACGATTTCGCGGGGTTGGACGGTGATGGAGACGCCATCGACAACGGCTCTGCCGCCGTAGGTTTTACGGAGGTCCTTGGCGTAAAGGACGGCGGTTTGAGTGTGGCAACAAGTGGAACCGGGATCGTGCATGTGAGGATTTCAGGTGTGAGCGCTTAGGGTTTCGACTCGAGGGATCCGCCCATGTCCCAGTTTCCTTCAGTGACGAAGCTGCCGGATTTTTGAATGCGGAGGGTGAGGTTTGGCTGCTTGGCGCGCATGAAGGTGGTTCCTTGTTTGACCCAAGGATAACCGCCGCTAAGCACGATTTGGCCAGTTTTCGGTTGGTAGGTGAAAATCGCACCACTGGCTTCGACGGGCGGTTTGTCATCCGCTACATTTTTCTGTTGGATGCGCACGGCGCCGGTGGCGATGATGCGATCGACATCTCCGAACTTCGCGCCGAGTCCGAGGCCGGCGGGTTCCTTGGCACCGGGCTTGTCAGTTGCGGGCTTGTCCGCACCGGGTTTGTCCGCGCCGGGTTTGTTAGCAGCGGGTTTGGTGGCGGGTTTTTGGGTGAGGAAGATTTTCAGTTCGTTGGCACCGGAGAGGGAGAAGCGCGGATCGGTGACTCGGACGTTTTTGAGGTAAACAAACACGCCTTTATCGGCATCGAAATACATACCGCCATCGCATGAGATGATGGTGTCTTTCGGGCCGGGTTGAATATCGAGCGGGGCGGCTTCGGGGGTCGGGGGGGAATCTTCAGTCGGGTTGGCGGAGACGAGTTCGGTTTGTTCGAGAAAAGCCTTGGCTTTGGCGGTGGCGGCGGTGGCGGCATCGAGGTCGGTCCGCAAGTCCAGTCTGGCACTGCGGGCGGAGGAAGAATGCTCGCTGGAGGCCGTTGCGGCGTCGGCTTTAAGGGAATCGTTCGGGCTGGTAGGTGGCTGAGCGAGCGATTGTGAGACGAGGGCGATTCCGGCGAGGGCGGTGGCGCGGATGGCGGATGGGCTGGAGTTCATGGTGGTGGGTGGCTCGTTGGGGGCGAGAATCCAAGTGGTGGCGGGACCGGGTAAAAACCCCTCGCCTTGATTGAAGGCGTAATAGAGGCCGGTTCCTTCGGCGTGAAAGCGATCGGATTGCAGGGTAACAGGCTCGGCAGCCTCAAGGAAGCCTTTGACTTGGTTGAAGTTGACTTTGGAGAGATCGATGTGGCCGCGAGGGCTGCCATCTGGATTTGAAAATCCGATGTTCACTGTTTCTCCGGCGACGATTTCCTCGTTGACGAGGGTGATGACGGCAGCTTTCAGGACGCCTACGAGGCGATGGTTTGCATCGTAGCGTGGAAGCATCACGCCGATGAGTTCGCTGCCATCGGGGAGCAGCGAAATGGCGGAGAGTTTTTTCCGGGGCGGTGGATTCACTGCCTCGACCTCGACCTCGGCCGCGGGCAGGGCGGGAGTCAGGAGCAGCAGGGCTGGAAGGATGGAGCGCAAAGGGCGACAACGAGGTGATTCAGTGGGCGGCGTGGTGGATGGCAATGAGTTTGATGAGGATGTCTTCGATGAATTCGAGTGGAATTTGGTTAGGTCCGTCGGAAAGGGCGTTGGCGGGATCCGAGTGGACTTCCATGAAGACGCCATCGACGCCGGTGGCGACGGCTGCGCGGGCAAGGACCGGGGCGAGTTCGCCATCTCCGCCGGTGGTGCCGCCGAGTCCGCCGGGGCGTTGCACCGAGTGGGTGGCGTCAAAGACGATGGGCAGGCCTTCCTTGCGGATCCAGTAAAGCGAGCGCATGTCGGCGACGAGGTTGTTATAGCCGAAGGTGGCGCCGCGCTCGGTGATCAGGAAGCGATCGCAACCGAAGGAGCGCATTTTGTTCCCGATGTGGACGGTGTCCCAGGGGGCGAGGAACTGGCCTTTTTTGACGTTCACGGCGCGGCCGGTTTTAGCGGCGGCTTCGAGCAGGTCGGTCTGGCGGCAGAGGAAGGACGGGATTTGGAGGAGATCGATGTGTTCGGCGGCGATGTCCGCTTGTTCGGCAGTATGGATGTCGGTGGTGACGGGGATTCCGAGTTCGCGGGAGATTTCCCCGAGGATCCGGCAACCTTCTTTGATGCCCGGGCCGCGGAATGAATCGACGGAGGTGCGGTTGGCTTTATCGAACGAGGCTTTGAAAAGGAAATGGATGCCAGTGCGGTCGGCGATTTCCTTGAGGGATCTGGCCATCTCCCAGGCGAAGGGCTCGGATTCGAGGGCGCAGGGGCCGAGGATGAAAAACGGGACGTTTCCGCCGACGGGAACATTGCCAATGGTGAAGGGATCGAAGGACATGGTTGGGTAAAAGCTGAAAATCTGAAATGCTGAAATTATTCTTATTCTTCGGCGGCGGATTGGTAGAGCGGCTTGAGGTTTTGGAGGGCGGTGTTTAGGAGCTTGGCCTCGGACGTTGTGAGATTTCCGCGGGTTTTGGAAGCCAGCATTTCGAGCGAGTCGATGACGGATTTCGCGGCGCGGAGGTTGATGGATTTCTGGCCGGATTGCGGGTTGGGGATTTGGCCGAGGAAGAGTCCGGCATTCTGGGCTTGGAGGATGACGAATTCGTTGAATCTGGGGTCCGCTTCGGGGCTGTCTGGCATGGGGCGCAACGTAGCGGGGAAAATGAAGGGCGAAAAGCGGAAAGGATGAGTTCCTTACACGAGGAAGAAAGCCCTCTGAAATATCGATTCAAACCCTCACCCGCAAGTCGCGCAGGCTCCACAGCTGCCCTTTCGCGTCTCTGCCGCTGCCTCGCATCGCCCGCGCACCGTCCTTACGCTTCGGCCCGAAGCGCTCCCGCGCATTCGCAAACGCCTCGTGCACAAACTCCTTGCTGCCAATCACCGCGCCGTCCGTGAAATACCGCACCCGACACCGCAGCATTTTCGCCATACCAAGATCTTTGAGCACCGTCCCGTTGTCCTTGCTCTCCAGCAGCTCCGCCGTGTTCTTTGTCACTGTAGCGGCGGTCTGCGATCGTCGCAGGTTTTCGGCGCGCCCCGGTTTCCGTCCCAACGCCAGCCCCATCAGCCGCCGATACAAACGCGATACTTCCTGCCATTTCTCGGAATCAAATCCCACCCCCTGATCGCAAAAATACGCCCGCACCAAGCCCTCACGCGCTTTTTTTCCATTCCCCTTCTTCCCGCCGCCCACCGCTTCGCCATAACTGCTCCAGCGATAATCCGCCGGATCCTGCACCATCCCCGCCCTCACCGGATTAAGATCGATATAAGCCGCCATCGTCCGCGCCGCGACTCCGCTTTCCACGATCACACTCCTAAAACGATCTTCCCATAACGTCCCCGTGCGCGAATGCATGCGGTTGAACCATCTGGTAAAGCGTTCCAGCAAGGACTTCATGAACTCACTCAAATCATGCATCCGCCGCGTGAAGCGGCCACGGATTTGTTCCACTCTTCGCGCCGCCTGTTGCTGGGCCAGCACCAATTCCTCAGCGGCAGTCAATGGCACCCCCATTTCATCCACCGGCGGCATTTCATATTCACTTCTCACCCGCACAACTGCGGCATCCTCCATTTCCTTCACAATCTCCGCCACATGCGCCTCGCTGTAAAAAACGCCTAACCGCTCCAATAATTCCTGATCCGAAATCCCGCCCTCCGGCATTGGCGGCACTTCCAGCAATATATGGAAGTGATTGGACATCAGACAATAAGACAGCACCCGACAACCCGTGAACTTCTCACACATCCGCATCAGCATCCGAAAATGTTCGCGTTCATCCACCTCCAACAAAAAGTCCCGACTCACAACCCGCGAGATCGTGTGATAAATCACCGGTTTCGTCCGAGAATCCTTCCACGGCACAATCCATCGCTTGCGGTTGTTCACACTCATTGCAGCGGCAAAGATTATCCGATAATACCGCCGAGGCAAGACGAATTCTTATAAAAAGCCTGTCTTTTTGAATTGAGTCGCTATCGACCGTCGCCTGGCGACGGGTCAATTTTAGGACGCTTACGGTTGACCGCTTACGATTGGTGTGGATTTTCAGAATCCTCGCCCCGGAGAAAAACACCCTAATTCGCACCTTGACCTAATGGGCGACCCCATTCAGGGGGTCGATTTTAGGACGCTTACCCTGATCAAACATCTAGTCGCTATCGACCGTCGCCTGGCGAAGGGTCAATTTTAGGTCGCTTACCCATGGACTGCCGCTTTACCGAGAAAAAAAAACAGAACCCACCACGCACCAAACACAACAATCCGCCACCGCCATCGCCGCCTGAATTCCGAATGCCCGAAAGGCGGAGCAAATCCAGCCCTCCTGTCAGTCCTACTGAGGATTGACGGAAGGGCATGTTGAGGTGGAGAATCAATCATCCCCTTTTTCTATGTCCCTACTTGTCCTCCTCAAATACAACCTGACAGGTCAATCCGCCAAGCAACAGCAATCAAACCACGTCTTAATTTAATGTGTAAGCGCAGGGGCGGTTCCTCACTAGCAATGTTATATTTTTCTAAAAAATGCGTTAATTCATTGAAATAATTTAGTTAGAGTTCCGGTGGTGCCGTTCCTTGATTACTGAATGAAAGTTCTTTTCCCGCCTCTACAAACTCCAAACCATAAGTGACGGCTGCTTTTGAAAGTGCTTCACGGAGATCGCCGAATGCGTGATGAGAATCTGGATAGAGATACACGGTCGCATACATTCCCTTACTGGCCGCTGCTTTGAGCACTGCTTCCAATGCCTTGTTCAACTCGGGATGGACAATTCCACGTCCTATAATCGGTTTTGCGCGAAATCCGTCGTTTGTCCCGGATGGTGTCCGTTGAATTGCTGGATTTTCTTCAAAATCGCGTCCGAGCACCATGGGATAAATGGCGTTGTGACGCACGATGATCGGAAAAGGTGACGACTCTCCTTTTCTTTCCCGTGGAAACCGGACCGCTTGGGTTCTACCATTCGCAAGTTTTCCCGCTTCCTCTGAAAGACCCGCGATGCGTTGTTCTAGAAATTGGATTTTGTCGGCGGCCGCACTTTGAAGGCCCTCGGACTTGGATTTCAGAAGTTTAAGTTCCTTGAGTCGCTCCGCGAGAGCCTCTGGATTACCTTGCGCGACGATTATATGCGCTTCCGCATCCGTCGTTTCCCGGTCTTGCTTGCTCTTTATATCAGTCAGCAGGTGATCATGAGTCCGGCGTAAACTGTCGCGTTTTGCCTGTAGCGCAGCGAGCTTCGGGTCCGTGCTCTTGGCGAGTCTATCAATTTCGGATTGAATTCGGATGATTTCGCCTCGCGCCGAGATCACACGGCGTTCCAGCATTGCAGCTGTGGCGGTCTCTGCAGGGACTAGCGGCGACGACATTTGCTGCCGTGGCAGAATCGCCAGCAGACAGGCGATCAGCACTATACCGCCAAACATATTGCAAAGTGTATCTAGCAGAAGCTCGAGACTGTCCGAATCCGATCCACTCTGAAATCGCCTTTTCATTTGGCACCTGCCTTTCCGAGCGCGAGTTCAGCGTCTTCGTCAATGGCATCATACCCGACTTCGAATCCCGAGTTTTTGACGGCCTGTCTCAACTCTTCAAACCGGGCTGCTCCCGAAGGTCTGAAATACAACACGATATACTGGTCTTGCTTTCTGAATTTCCGTATCTGTGAGTAAAAGCCGTCCAGTGTCGCAACTTCAATCAACTGCCCTTGATCAAAACGCATGATTTTCAAAGTTTGTTTCCCGACATCTACAATCACCGGTTCCTTGGTGGTATCGGAAAGCTCACGGATCAATCGCAGGCTCCGGCTTTTCATTCTTGCCGCAGCGACTGCCGACTCCATTTCCTTCAGTTTTTGTTCAAGTTCGAGCATCGCCCGGCTTGCCTGTCTCGCTGAATCGGCGGATTCCGCGATGGTCTCCTCACATTGCTGGATTTCATCCCTAAGCCTGATGATTTCGGCCGCCTTGGATTTGATATTAGCAGAGTCTACCGGATTCCGCTCGAAAGTTTCTTTTGATGTCGGCCGAGCGGAATGACGGAGAACGCGATCCTCAAGCCGCGTGATTTCCATTTGAAGCTCTTCTTCGGATTCGGTTTTCCTAGAGGCTCCATGGAGCATTTCGAGTTCATTCTTCAGATCACTTAAAGTTAGCTCAAGCGAGTTGAGATCGGCATGGTTTGAGTCAGCCGGATCTGAATCACTCGAAATTTGATTTGGATCAAACTCTGCGGCCACCCGGTCAATCTGCAGGGCAAGCATCAGGGCAATCACTATCAGGATTCCGGTAACAGACATGATAATATCCTGGAACGAAAAGAAATTCGATCGTGGCATTCCACCAAGTGACCCGCGAATTGATTTCATGGCATGCTTGTGGACTTAGTCGTTAAAATCTCTCAGACGCAGGCGTCCTGCCACTTTGCGATTGCAGTATTCGTTACAGGCATCGAGCCATTCGGCCTCCCGGCCCTGAAGGAATGAGACCAAGAGTTGGAGAATTAGAGCCATAACGAGCGCTACGAGCGTTGTATCGAATGCGGTCGAAAGCCCAGCAGTGACCAGTGTGAGTGATTCTTTGATCCCCTCGAGATTCCCGTCTTGGGCCAGGGTGATTCCGAACGCGCCAATCGCTTGGCCGAGCCCGAGGACCGTCCCAATGAATCCCAGCACGGGAATGGCCCACATCAAGCCATTGACCAAGCCATAACTAGCAGCCACTTGGGATTCATCGTTTTCAGACTGGATTTTAAGAATAGCTGTAACATCCGCAGTGTTGCCGATGTTGTCCAAATTCGATAGCGCCCGTTCTATCCGGTTGAGGACTGCAAATTGAATCGGGTTGTCAACCATTTCATGCAGCCGGTGGAGGACGCCACGGGCGGTTTCCGGACTCAGGCAGAAGGTGGGATCCGCTGGCATGATCGGTAAATCAAATGCCCTGCGTTGGAACAAGATTTTCCGATGTTTCATCCATAGCAGGCACAAAGCCCAGAAGAAGAACGCCGTAGTCACATACTGTGTCGGGCCGCGTTCCATGAAAATACGCGCATACGGCTTCAGCGGGGCCCACCAACCGGCGGCGAAGACCAGAGCCGAAAAGTAAGCCACAGTGACAATAGTCGCGGCCAGCAGTCCAAGCAATTTGTTAGGTGATGTGAAACGGCCACCGTTGAATCCGATTTTTTGCTCCGGATCGTGTTTGTGCCAGTTTAAGAGAAACAGTTCACCGTCCTGGGTGTTTGGTTCGTGTGTCGCCATATTGATGTGTGATGGATGGATGGTAGGTTAGGAAGCGAGCGCTGCAAATAACACCAGATAACCGATTCCGATGAAAACAAAGATGAAGGTGTATAACAGGCTGGCAAGCGCCGCTTGCGGCAAACCGAGTTCCTCATCATCCGAAACACGAATGAACTTAGCCCAAAAGAACATCTGTCCGACAAAAAGGATCAGGTTGACGATTCCGATGAGCGTCAATCCTTTGCTGCTGGTCATGTCACTGGATGACACCGTGGTGTGCACCACAAGCATTCCCAATGCACCCACTGCAGAAGGCAGCAACGCGCCCACAAAGCAGACCGCGAAACTGATCAGTTTTCCGGCAACCATTTTAACAGCCAGCATGAGCACTCCGGCACCGATCAGGGCACTGATGATATTTCCCAACATTCTTCCATGAAGAACCAAATAACCCAGCTCCATATTCGGGATCTCAATGACCGAAAACCATGCGAGGACAATCAGAAAGAAGCTGATTTCCACATAAGAAATCCATAGTCCCAGCCATGCCAGAGTTTTGGATTTTCTGTTATTTTTCGAGCCGCCCTGTGAGAGCGCCAGATGCCCGAATATCAATGCCAGAAGCCATGTGATGACATTGAGAAACGGAATAAAAAATAACAGAGATAGTCCAAAGGATGCAATTGCCATGCCCGGGGAGATCGGCTCTGACTCTTCACCATGCGCTTCCCCTTCATTAGGCGTATGGGTGTCATTCACTGACGCCAGGTATTCATCGGCAGGGACCAGAATCGCTTTTGGCACCGGTGCCAGAGAAGGCGGGGGCGCGAATTCCTTCGACGTTGTCTTCGCCGTGTCACGGGCCGATTTTTCCATGCTCGCGAGGTGATCGCGCAGTAAATTCCACTCTCCCTCGACTTGAATTTTATAGAGCGAGTGGATTTTCCCGAGTTTCAGAAGATTCTGAATCTCCCTCAGTGTATGTGGACCGGTGACCTGGCCTTGCCAGGAAAGAAATGACTGTGTTGGATCAATTTCGTGATTCACGGTTTCCGGGTATTTGGTTTGCTGTTCCGTTCATTCAAGTGGATAGCCAGGAGAAATGATTGGGTTTCGTCTGGCAGGTTAATGGATAGCAAAGGACTCATAGGTGTCAGTCCGGGTGTTGAGTTGATTTCAACCGACTGGGCGTCTACGATTCCGCAAACTTTCAATCCAAGCACATCGTCGCCAAGATCACAAACCGCGAGAATCAGGCGTTTTTCCGAAGCAGGTTTCAGGACAATTGCCCCATCCATCGTCACCTGCCCTGCGAGGTCCACCGGATTCCGAAGAACCGCTTTGGCGGCGGTTTGAGTTTTCCTGAACTCTTCGAAGGTCGCGCGCTTTCCCCTCTCCTCAAAATATTTCTGCCAGACCACCGCAGAATCCGGTTCCTTTTCCAGCAACCAAGCGGATTCTCTCAACGGCATTTTCATCGACAGAGCTTCAAAATCCTTCATGTCGTCAATCAAGCCCGGACAGTAAAACAACCCCCATTCTTCCGGTTTGTGATTGCGGATCTGGCTCAGCAATTGCCCAACAACATATGCCTTCGCAAGAGGCTTTGCCTTCGTGTTATTTGCCACGGTCTCCAGCAATGGAAGCACGCTCGCGCGAAACTTGGTGCCGGTATCGTCGAGTAGCCTAGCCAAGTCAAGTTGTGACATCATCTCCGCTGTCGCGGTAGGCTGCTTGGAAATCAGGACGTTTCCCTCATATGGCCGAATAAATCTTTCTTTAAACTTCAAGGAATCGGATGTCAGTTTCGGATAAGCCATGAGATTTCCTTTCCATTCTTTTACTCCGGTTGATTCTAGTTCTCCTTGGCTGAGTGCTTTGCGTTCGACTCCTTTGCCGTCTTTCCAGACGACTTCCCATAGAGAGTTCAGAACTTCGCTTGAGACCAATTCTGAGATGACTTTGCGGTCCGGTGCGCCTGCCGCCTCGGGCTTAGGCGTGCTGAGTATGTCATCGGTGGATGCGGCTTTCAGCGCCACCAGATCGCCGCGGAAAACCAGCATTGCTTTCACTCGTTCATCGTCCGGCCAGGCGTCGATGACGCGTTGTGCGCCGATGGCTTCATTGAAACTGCAGGCCGCAAGTCTTGAGAGTGCAATACGGTATGCATCACTACTCTCCGTATTTTTCAAGGCTGCCACAGCTGTGATTGCAGTATCCGCTCGCTCCATCATTTGGCGCACCCGTGAATCCACATCCTTGATTTCCGCTTCAGTGGATGCTGGTAAACGTAGCAACGGTTGCTCAAGCGCCGCCAGTTTGATGAATGGAGCGAGTTCCGTGGATGCCTGGCTGATGGCTTCACTTGCCTGCGCAGCGCGCCCGTTGAGATCGATGCTTTTCAAAACATCAGCCCAACGGGATGCGACTTCCCGCGCTTTTCGGTCGTTCTCTTCCTGCCTTTTCGTTAGGACCCGTTCGCCCTCGTTCCGGAGCACCGTCAGACGAGATGACGCCTCGGCCGCGAGATCCGGCGGCAACTCGGACACCATCGCTCCGATTTCCTGAAGCTTTGAAAAAAGATCCGGCGATGGCACATCCGAGAAGTCGCCATGGCGGGAATCCTCCAACGCTTTGAGTTCTCGATCCATTATCGCCCACTTGGCATCCAGCGCTTCCAGCCAGCGGCTTGATTCCGCCACTTCTGCGGACAGGCGTGTAAACTTCAATAAAATGGATTCCTCGTGGATTTGGGCGATTAGATTCCGCACCCCGCTGGTGGAAGGCTTGGCGCGCAGTGAACTCAAAAGATCAGCATGGCCTGATGCCCGGAAGGCAAGTGTTCCGATTCCTGCCGCCACCAGGAGAATGATAATCAGAGCAGCCAATCCCGCGATAATCCGCAGCCGCCGAGAGCGGGTAGAGCGCTCCAGCGCTTGGCTCAACTGAGCGCGGGCCGATTCGATCCGTTGTCTTGAATTGTTGGGCAAATCACCGCGCAGGCCTTCGAGTTGACGCATCTTGCGCGCGAGATCTTCCACCAAAGGAGCGGTGAAATCCGGCGATAATCCCAACGGAGTCACCATGCGGGTTTCCACCTCGTCCGCGATCCGCTCCATCTCCGCCACTAGTTTCCGAGCTTTAGCCTGACGCTCCGCCTCCGCGCGGAATTTCTCGAGTGCGGCCTCCACCAATCGCGCGCGCTCCTCCAATCCAGCGGCCGCCTCGCCATGACCGTATGTATTGGCCAATGCCGCATATTCGCCGTGAGACACCGCCGCCTGCCGCCACTCGCTCCGTTTGAGCTCTTCCTCCGCATGTGTCAGCGCTTCAGGCATACGCTTCCATGCCTCTGTCCGGCGGACGCGGCTGCGCACAGCCGCCGCCTGCTTCCATTCTTGAAGTCCCTCGTAATCCTCCGCCCGGCCCACTTCCTCCACTTGGAACATCGCCGTCAGTAATAACTCATCTCCAGCATCTAATTGCTCCCGCAGGTTTTTCAAAGCCGCTTGGAGCGCCTTGCGTTCGAAACGCTTCAACTCCTTGCCCGCGTTCTCATCCCCGGGATTCATCCGCGCAATCACGCGAATCAAATCATGTGCCCGGACATCGTCCCGCGATGAAACCGCCGCCCGGTAGTCCTTGTAGAGCGGATGATTCGATGCGATTCCCTTACTCTGGATCGACAGCAGCGACTCCAATGTCCGGGCGTCAATCCAGGGTGCGTTTTCATGTTCGTGATTCCTACAAAATTCCTGCCACGACGATTCACCGCCGAAACTCAGCGCCAGTGCCGTATCCACCACACGCGGCGATTGCTCGGCAAGCTGCAAGGCCTGGATCTCTCCGCCTCCCTCCAGCATCAACCCGATCTTGCCCAAGCGCTCGTTCACCTCGCGGCATTGCTTCGCATATTCCAACGCCAGCAGTTCCGGTGAAACGCTGGAAGCGCGACCGTCAAGTTGCCCGCGGATGGAATCAATCAGTTCGGTGGTGAGCATGAAACGAGTGGGTGGAAATTACGCCTACTTGGTGGCCTTGAAGAGGACGCGACCCTTTTTGGTGCAGACTGTGATGGATGAAACGTTCTGCAGGTCTTCCGCGATAGGACTCTGAGGTTTATAGGTTTTTGATTTTAAAATCAAATCGTCGATGAATTTGAGCATGCCGATTTGGCCTTTCGCCAAATCATCCCAGTCTTTCGGAGACTGGTTTGCAGCACTTTCTTTTTTAATTATGTCATTAAGTTGAGCCACTCCGATTTTCTTTTTAATATCAGCAAGGTCTTTGACCCAATCATCCTTAATTTCCAGAGATCGTTTGATTTTGAATTTTTCAAGAACCTTTTTGGCATCGCCCCATTTTTCTTTCGAAATCTGCTTGTGATCGGTGAATCCGAGCTCCCGCAGAAGAATCCCTCCACCGATGGCGGTCGACAAAGATTCTTTGAGCGTTTCAATGAGATCTAGACGACTTTTATTGAGTTCTTTTTTCTTAGAGCCTCCGCTCGTTCTAGAGATTGCTTCATCTTTTTTCTCCAACAAATCTAAATCCTCCTTCAATTTTTTAACATCAGTATCCGCAAATAAAAGAGGGATGCTGATTTTGTTTCGGCTTAAAAAATATTCATTGTTTTTCTCCTTAAAAACAAAACCTGGAACTACTGCTTTTAATTCAAATTTTTTGCGATTTCCGTCAGTAACATTCCCCATCCATTTTGCAAGTTCTCCTGTTATTTGGACTTCATCGGCTCCTTTTAGTTCAGATTGTAACTTTAGTTTATTATCGAGTGGTTCGTCTTTCTCTCCATCAATCACAATCCAGGTTTTGTATTCTTCATCTCCTCTTTTCACAAAAATTTCAATAGTCCAAACATCAACTTCATCTAGCATGATTTCACCATTTTTTTGGATTTTCAGACTGGATTCTTTTGAATCCGATTCGAAATACTCAGACATATTAGCTTCTTTTTTAGTCGGATCAAATTTTTTAACTGATTTGATTTCAGTAAATGGATCATTATTTCCTACCTTAATTACGAGACCTAAACTTTTGATTTTCTCCCCAGAATCTGGATGATTTAGAAGTCTTTTCAGCAATTCCACCTCGACTCCATTTTTCAGTTCATCCCGGGAGACCACGATCACTTCCTTTTCCTTGACCCCGGCGAGAACCGGTCCATCTGGCGTCTCTTTCACAGGCTGATTATCCGGCTTGGACTGTTCTGCTGGTGGTTTTGTTGTTGGGATTTTCGCGTGGCGATCTTGGAGTGACTTCTTGATTGCATCCGGAATAAATTCCGCTCTCTTGATTGCTTCCAAATCCGCCTCCAAGAGGGATTTTTTGGGGGCTGGATCATTGTGGTATTCAACTGCTTTTTTGAAAATTTCTCGATCATATTTCGCGACCAGTAAATTGCTGACATCGGTGACGGGAATCTTGCTAACATCTTGATTTTCGAGTGAATCCTTGATCAGTTGGTTGACGAGTTTGTCACAGGATTTTGAGAAATCATCCATTTTAAGAACCTTGGCAGCTTCGTGAAGATGTATCGATATTATACTGATTAATTTTAACCGATCCGTGAGGATCATGTCTTTGGATTTATTCGACCAATCTAATCCGGCATCCCGCGCTTCTTTCAGCGATCCGAGCCAACTGAGTGAATTCGAGCGAATGCTCGCGGGAAGTGTTAATTGTCCGATCTCGGCGATTTGATCCTTAGCTTGAGTGGCTCCTAAAAACGAAGCCGTGAATTGCGCCCATTCCTTCGGCTTATCGATTTGCGAATTTAAAAATATCTTAATCTGTTTATCTGGAATTCCAGCATCATTCAGAATTTTAGTAGCTGCATCCTTTTCCCGCTGTTCCGCGACGCTTGCTGCTTTTTTATCATCCTCAGAGCGGATCTTTTTCAGCACAACTACACCAAATAGCCCAAGTGCAAGAATCAATACGACGCTAGCGAGTATGATTTGCGTGCGCATCTTCCGTGAACCGGAGACTGACGGCGAGGAAGTAGAAGGACGTGATGACAATCCACCGCCGGTGCGCACCTTGACAAACGGAGCAGGAGAAGTCGGTAGATTCTCCGAAAATGGAATCTGGTAGGTCGTCCCTGGCAAGCCGGGTAATTGATTAGCGGCTTTTGGTGCAGCCTCCACCTGCGGAGTAGCTAACACCGGATCGGGCGGGACGGGCAGCGATTGGGCTTGGGTGAGGTCGAGGAGCGGACGGGCACCGCAGCGACTTTGGATTTCCCGAAAAACCTCTGGAGTCGTCACGATCCAATCGAGGTCTGACATTTCATCGGTCGATTCGAGAGATGTGGTGAACGTGCGGGACCAGGATTGCGTGCCGAGTTCCGCGAGCGCTTCAGCAAGCAGGGGAATCGGTTTGACGCTCTGCGGCACGAGCAGGACTCCGTTTCGCGAAGCGCCATCCCAAGCGAGGAGGCGGGCATGTGCGGGATTGCCGGTGACGCGGGACCATTCGCGCCGGGCGGATTCGCGGCCAAGTGGCTGGAAGGTTTCGATGGCCACATCATCCGAGGGTGCAAAGAAGCGGGCGGCCCCTTCCCAGCGGTCGAGCCACGGGAATTGCAGGATTATGTCGGCCGGGGAGAGCCCGCAGGCTGCGGCGCGCGCCATTTCTTCTTGGGAAACAATCAGGTGGTGGGCGATGTGATTGGTGCGACCGGTATAGTCTGCGCCGGCATCGGTGATCCGGCTAAGCACGTGCAGACGGTTGTTAGCGGCGATAATTCGTCGATGGACGAAAATCACGCGCGTCCGGTCGGTGCCGCGCAAGTTCGCGAATTGGGAAACCCTCTCGATCGCGCTGACCACCAGCGGTGAGAGTGCCTTGGAGCGGGCTACCGTGCCGAATCCGGAGCGCCCGGCATCGAGAAGTTTTGCGGCACTGGTGTAAACGAGTTGCTGGGCCATAATGGATCAGGAATGGGATGGGAACATCGAGGGCGCGATTTTTGAGAGAACCCAGAGGGTGGCGTCCTCCACCCGCTGGGGATTGAGTTTCTCTGGATCGGGACCAATTCGCAGGTGCCCCTCGCTGTCCTTGAACTGCACCGGCGGATGCCCGAGCGGACTGGCAGCGAAAAACATGACATCCGAGGAAATCGCTTCAGCGTTTGCCACGATGGACGGACTGATGCTCAAGAGGAGGGAGCGGACGCGGTCAGAGTTGGCTTGAATGTGGTCGATTCGGATACGGCATCCTTCAGAATCCTGTTCCAGCGTGGGGAGCAACGGTTCGCCGCCGAGCATTTGCAGCCATGCATCGGATTTCCCGGCAATGACCGCGAGCGGAGTAGAAATGCGCTCGCTGGAAGACAGCCCAAGGATTTCCTTGATGCGTGTTTCGGACTCTGCGAGCAGGATGTCCTGCTGGTCACTGCGCCTCTGAGCGAGCTGCGGATCGGCGTGCCCTTCGAGCTTCCGCCGGAACTCCGGACTATAGAGTGGATCGAAAAGGAAGAATATGCCGGACGCCACGGCGATGTGCTGTGCACCCGGCGAATCCGCGCTATTGCGGCCCGGTTCGAAGTGCTCGCCGGCATTGTCATAAAAAACGATGGAAAAACCATCTTCCCCACGCTCGCGGGCAGTCATTCGATAAACAAAAGGTTTCGGCAAACGGACCTGGCGCCCTTGTCTGGGTAGGGTTTCGTAGAGAGCACCTTCGAGATCGGTTTTCGCCAGATACGCTTCCTCAGGGGTTCCGGCGGAGAACAAATGGTTCCGCATATCATTAAGCACCGCGTTTTCCGAAGGTGCGGCATCCCTGAAGGTGACGCCGAAACGCTTGAATGCGACATCTTGCATCATTTTGATCAGCACGCTCAAATAGTAGGACTTGCCCGATGAAGGAGCGCCGACGATGGAAAAAATGTGATGTGGCTGATCGAGGAAATTTGGAGGCAACTTCCGGCGGCAGTGAGGGCATGCGGTTTCCGGGGCTGAGATTCCCATGGCGTCCAGCGCTTGGCCGCGGTCGTTGAAGCGGCTGGCAAGAAAGCGTTGCATGTGCTCCTCACCCAAAATCGTGTCACCCCGCAAACTGGCGTGAACTGCTATATTCATTACGTCGCCACGATCAAAACGAAACCAACAAACAGGACAGGTGAATTCGCCGTATTCGGAATTTACCTCGGGGGCATCGAAATCAGCGATTTGAACCGAACTTACGTAATCAGCTGGCTCGTTGTCGGATGGGGCTACTAAGCGAGTCATGATCTGATGGGGGTAAAATCCCATTTCCTTCATGCCGGCACACATCAAAATCATTTCTCCAGGTTCGCAATTCGTCATGAGAGGGAGTTCTTCCCGGCTCACCGGCCCCACCCATTGCTGACCAGTTCTCTTATACACAAACCATCTGGTGGGGTCGATCGAACGAAGCCATTCATCGCCATCATCAGTATCACCACGGCGAAGTAGAAATGGACACCCCCTTACGACCACAGTATGTTCCTTGTCATCGCGAATGCCAACATTGGACACCTCCTGCCCGTCGAACAACATGGAAGAGGCTCCATTTCCAGGATAAATATGATAAGTCTTCATCACCCTGGTGATTCTGAGCATGACATGGTCATCTTCTCCCGAACCAGCCCTGAAATCGCTCGTGGGTGCGCTACCAACTATAAACGGTTGAGGCGGACCCCGAAAATCGGGCCAGGAGCTAAGCTATGATTGTGGTGGCCGGGGGCGGGCATTAACCCGAACCTGAATCACACAAAATGAAAGCAAAACGAAGAAGACACGAACCAGAATTCAAGGCCCGCGTAGCGC
>CAYRLT010000023.1:0-19757 GCA_964425095.1 uncultured Luteolibacter sp. | reverse complement strand
GAGAATTTGTTTGAGGACGACCACATTGGCCCGGGTTGGTGTTTTTTTGTTCATTTCACCCTACCGAGTGGCAGGGATTTCAACTCAACACCAGCCCGCTTTTTCTCTCCCAGCTATGCCTTCCTGTGGGACGGTAGTGATAAACTTTGTGAAGCTATTGCCTCCGCGCCACTTGGATGTGGTGGGGAACCAGCTGAAGAAGGTCTTCCGGAGTTCTGGGGTCCAACCAGTTTTGGCTTCACGCAGCGAATAGGCATAGGAGATGGCTTGGCGGTTGGGTTGGCTGCTGTTCATGCCTTCCACGGCTTTGCTGTAGCGGTCATTGCGTGAGAGAATTTCCGCGCTGGAAATGGTGATGTCGGTATCTTTGGCGGTGCCGAGCATGGGCACGGTTTTAGCTACGATGCTGGTGGAACCCAGATAACTGAGGAGTGAGACGAGTTCGCGATTGGCAAGCGGATCGACGGCGGGAAACAGCGGATCTAGCTTGGCGGCGATCTGTGCGCAAACTTCGGGAGAGGGACGTCCCATGCGGGTGAAGGCCAGTTCCCAGACGCGTAGCAATGGCAGGCGGAGATCGGTGGGTAGTTTCCGATAGTCTAGCTTATCCAATGCGGCGATGATGCGCGGTTGAAGTGATTTGTCTCCGATGCGAGCCAAGGCCATGAGAGCTTCCAGAGAAGCTTGCGGATTTTTTTCGGCGAGGGCATTTTCCGCCCAGAGCGTGGATGGCTGGCGTTCGATTGCGGCGCGTGCGGCCCATCGGATGAAACGGTCCTTGTGGCTGAGGTTTGGCCATGCTTTGGCAACCGCCTCGGGACCGGTGCCCTCGGCGTGGAGGGCTTCCAGTTGGTGACGCAATTTCGCCTCGGGCGTAATCGCGACGGGTGGGGCAGCCTTGGTGCTTTCTTTTCCGGTGTAGGTGATGCGGTAGAGAGCGGATTGGTTGCCACGTCCACCGATGGTCACATAGAGGGCTCCGTCGGTTTTTGAGATCACGGCATCCGTCACGGAGAAACCGTTTCCAGAGAGGAAATCTTCTTTCTCTGCGGTGAAGCTTGCGCCGTCGGGCTTGAGGTGGATCGCCCAGATTGTGCCGAATGTCCAGTCGAGGGCGAATAAGGCCCGTTGGTATTTTGTCGGAAACTTCGCGCCTGTGCCAAACACCGTGCCGGTGGGTGAACCCGGACCGATGTCCACCGTTTCAGGCAATGAATCCGCATAATAACTGGGCCAGCGACCCGCGCCGGAGCGCCATCCATAGTCGCCACTGCTGACGATGTGGTTGATGCGGGTGGGCATATACCATGGGGTGCCCATGTCCCACTCCATGTCGGAGTCGAAGGTGAAAAGTTCGCCGTTGGCGTCGAAGGCGATGTCATACTGGTTGCGGAAGCCGCCTGCGATGAGTTCGACGCGTTTGCCTTCGGGATCGGTTTTGCAGACATAGCCGCCGGGAGCGAGGATGCCTCTGGCATGGCCGTTGGCGTCCCACAGACGGGTGATCAGGTGGTCTTCGCCGATGGCTACGGGACGTGAGTACTCGAGGTTGTCCGGCAATTTCGTATGGTTGCCATTGGCGAAATAGAGCGACTTTCCATCGGGTGAGAGAACGATGCCGTGGGTGCCGTGCTCGCCGCCGCCTTGGCATTTGCGGAGCTGTTCGCCTTTGTCGTATTGATCATCACCATCCGTATCGTGCAAACGCCAGAGCCCCTTGGCACCTTTTTCGTTGGTCATCACGTAGAGGCTATCGAAGGCGTAAAGCAGCCCGTGTGCACCGCCGATGGTCTGGATATTGAGATCTTTTGGGAGTTTGAGCGGTTCTACCAGTGCTCCATCGGTTTTGCCGATCGGGGGAACGGTCACGCGAAAGAATCCTCCGCCTTGATCGCCCGTGATGAGGCGGCCTTTGGCATCTTCCGTCATGGAAACCCACGAGCCTTGCTGGTTTTTAGGCACGGTGTAAATGAGCTCAACCTTGAAGCCCGACGCGACTTTGAGCGTAGCGGGGTCGGTTGCTGGCCCCGCATGGGCAAGTTGCGGCGCGATGAGAGACAATGCTGGGAGCAAGAAGGTAGGGATAATGAATTTCATAGGAGGATGGTGGCAGGCTTGCGTCATACTCCGACATGCGGGCCGCCTTTTCAAAAATCGAGAGATTCGGGATAATTCTCAAGGATTTCTGCAAATCCCTGATTTTCCATGTCGGAGTAGGATTTCCCCTTGCCAAGTCGCTGAGATTTCCATACCCCGTGCGCCCCTTCACGCCGCACACACACCAACGAAGACCCGGGGAAATCCACATGCGGCGGGTCTTTAAGAATCGCCCGACCTGAATCAAGGCGGGAAACCAAAGTATCCATGATTAACGAACTCATCAATGAAATGGTGGACGCAGGCGTCCATTACGGTCACCAAACGAAAAAATGGAATCCACGCATGAAGCCCTTCCTTATGAAGGACAAAGGCGGGATCTACATCATCGACCTCGAGAAAACCGTCCAACAGCTCGATAAAGCTTCGACATTTCTCGGCGAACTCGTCGGCAAGGGCAAAAAAGTCCTTTTCGTCGGCTGCAAGCGCCAGGCCCAAGACGCGATCCGCGAAGCGGCTGAAGCGACCGGCCAACACTACGTCAACCATCGTTGGCTCGGCGGCATGCTCACGAACAGCCTCACCGTCCGCAAGAGCGTGGAGCGGCTCAAGTATCTTGAAACCATCGAGAAACAACCGGAATTTAAGGCCATGTCCAAGAAGGAACTCGCCGCCCTCGGCCGTGAGCGCGAAAAACTTCTGCGCAACCTCCGCGGTGTGCGTGACATGGACTCCAAGCCCGATGCTGTAGTGATCGTGGATTCCGCCCGCGAAACCATCGCCGTCGCAGAAGCCCGCCGCTTGAACATTCCGATTGTGGCCCTTGTGGACACCAATGCCGATCCAGCTCTCGTGCAATACCCGATTCCGGGTAATGACGACGCGATCCGTTCGATCCGTCTCATCCTCCAAAATTTGGTGGATGCCATGGTCGCTGCCCGCAAGAACTGATCTTTTGATCTCCTCCGGGTGGCTTGTCTAATGGCAGGCCACCCTTCTTTTCCCACACTACCTATCACTTAATTTTACTACTATGATCACTGCTGCCATTGTCAAAGAACTCCGCGACAAAACCAACGCCGGCATGATGGACTGCAAGAAAGTCCTGACTGAAACTAACGGCGATATCGAAGCATCTATCAAGCTCCTCCGCGAGCGTGGTATCGCCAAGGCCGGTGCCAAGGCCGACCGCGCTGCCAACGAAGGTGTCATCACCGCCCGCGTCAACGCTGCCGCCACCGCAGGCATTCTTCTCGAAGTCAACTGCGAGACCGACTTTGTTTCCAAGAATGATAACTTCCAGGCGTTTGTCGCGAAAATCGCCGACACCCTTGCCGCTACCAACGCGGTGGATCATGCTGCTGCTCTTGCGGTGGGCATGGGCGAATACAACCTCGAGGACACCGTCAAATCGAAGGTGCTCGAAGTCGGAGAAAACCTCCAGTTCCGCAAATACGTGCGTTATGACGCGGCTTCTGGCGGTGTTGTTGCCGCTTACATTCACCCTCCGGGTAAAGTGGGTGTGTTGATCGAAGTAGGCACCACCAAGCCGGAAACGGCTGGCACGGATTCCTTCAAGGAACTCATCAAGGATCTCACCCTGCACATCGCCGCCTGCGCGCCGAAGGGACTTTCCCGCGACGACATTCCGCAATCGGTAGTGGACACCGAGCTGGATATCTTCCGCGCTCGTCTTACTGCTGAAGGCAAACCAGCCAACATCATCGAGAACATCCTCAAGGGTCAGATCGGCAAGTTCTTTGCTGAAAGCTGCTTCCTCGAGCAGGCGTTCGTGAAGGACTCCGACATCAAGGTCGCTGCTCTCCTCGAAGCGAAGGGCAAGGAACTCGGCGACACCCTCACGGTGACCCGCTTCGTGCGCTTCGGCCTCGGTGAGTAATCACACTGCCTAGCTATTTTAAAACGCCCGTCTCCCTCGTGGAGTCGGGCGTTTTTTGTGTCATCCGATGAAACAGGGATTCGGATTGACGGAGGCGGATCATGGAGGAAGATCACTTCCGCTATGCTCAAATCCGGAATTCTCAACCCGCATATTCTCGATCTCATCGCCCGCGTCCGCCATACCAACACTTTGGTGATTGCCGACTGGGCGTTTCCCTTCTGGCCGGAAATCGAAACGGTCGACATCTCGCTTACCCATGGCATCCCGACGGTGCTTGATGTGCTCGATTTGCTAACACCCGTTTTTAAAATTGGCCGTATTTGGCAAGCCGAGGAATTTGTGGCGACCAACACACCGGAAAATATCGCACGATTCGCAAAATCATTCGGTGATATTCCAGTGACACGTGAAGCGCACATCGATTTCAAGAAACGCGTGCCGCTCGCCATCGGCCTGATCCGCACTGGCGATCCGACGCCTTATGGCAATGTGATTTTGGAGTCGGCTTGAAAGACATGCCACCGTTCAAGTTCAGGCCTGTGTTCAGGTCACGTTGTGCTGGGCGGTGAAAGCGTGGGGGATGCCTGTGGTGAAATTTTACGAAATCTTAACAAACCTGCGAGGAACTCTTCTTTGTTTGCGGAGTTTCAATGGATGTCGCGACACTGCCAGTTGCAGTATCGGGGCAACCAACCAAGAAACCAAACATTATGAAAACCTGCATTCACACACTCGGTGCGTTGGCGATCGCCGCCTCGCTGTGCTTCGGACAAGCCGGACAAGCCCCCAAGGGCTCTGGCGGTTCCGATGGCGAGGGCAAAAAGCATCCGAAGCCCGAGGCGGTCTTCAAGAAGCTCGATACCAATGGTGATTCCTCCCTGAGTCTTGACGAGTTCAAGGCCGGCCCTCGCGGGCAGAAGAATCCGACCAAGGCGGAGGAAATCTTCAAGAAGATCGATGCCGATTCCAGCGGCAGCGTGAGCCTGGAAGAATTAAAGACCCATCGCCCGCCACATCCTCCCGGTGGTCCCGGCAAAGGCAAAGGTAAGGGTAAAGGTAAAGGTGGAGATAGCACCCCGTCAGAAGCGCCAGCCAATTGATTGATTCGCCTCGCAGTGAACGCCCCAACCGGTACGACCGGCTGGGGCGTTTATGTGATGGAGTGCATGGAGTGCAAGCGGTAGGTCAGCTCAGAATTTGCGGTTCCTCGACTTTTGACTTTCATACATTCGTCTTTTAGACCGATGGTGCAGTTTGCGATTTTGTCATATTATTTCTTAGAAGCGGTATCACTTCGCGAACACGGTTTTTAGCCAGGCATCCACCACTGGAGTCGCTGGATACGAGGGATCGCCAAGACGGCGATTGATCTCTGCGTGGCCTTTGAGGCCGGTGCCTTCAAAGCCACGCACCTCTGCGGGCGTGCCGGCTTTTTGCAGTGCGGCGGCCAATGCCTGTGACTGAGCTGTGCCATCGACCCGCTGCACATGCAGGATGAGAAAGGCGGGTGCGTTTGGCGTGGCAACATGATGCGTGGGTGATAGGGCGAGTTGCCTTTCTTTATCGTTGCCGAAGGCTTCAATGTAGGTGTCGTTCATGAATTCTCCGCCTTGTGCGATTTGGCGCGGGACGTCATAGCAGGATCCATCGAGCGGGATCACGCCGCGAAGTGAATTTGGCTTCAGTTGAGTCTGTTGAAGATACCGCATGTCGGTGCCGACGAGTGCGGATAGATGGGCTCCGGCGCTGTGTCCCATCAGCACGATTCGATTCGAATCAAAACCCAGTGACTCAGAGCGACCGATGAGATACGCGATGGCATCAGCGACATCTTGTGCCTGCTGCTCCACCGTGGCGCTGGGCACGAGGCGATAGTTGATCGATGCGAAGGCGTAGCCTTGTTGGAGGTAGTGGTTCGATTTTTCCTCGCCCGTGGCATTTCCCTTATCTCCGCGCTTCCAGCCACCGCCATGCACAAAAATCACCAGTGGTGATCCGATTTTGGTAGGTTTCCAGTAGTCGAGTTTCTGGAGGGCGTCATTGCCATAACTCAGCTCGACTGCGCCGACCCCCCTCGACTCTGCGAGGCGCTCACGCAAGCGCCCGAATCGCGGGCTTTGGGCGATGGCGGAGGCTGTTAGGCAGGCGAATGCCACCAGAAGAGCGGGTGATTTGAGATTGGGATTTTTCATAAGGTGAGGGAGTGCGTCGCCTTATGAAACGTCAAAGGGGGGCATCGGTTGTAAAAAACTTTGGAAAAATACGGATCATTGATTCAGCCAAGCGATCCTTGCCTTTGAGAGATCTCTTGGGGTCATCCGTTGTTCGTATTGATTCAGCGCATCAATCAAGCTGGCACGCGGATCCTTGTGTTTGATGAATTCCGGATCACTTCCGAGGGTGAAGTTCACGGCTGCAAGAGACTCGATGTAAGGCATAACCGCCTCGGCGATGACGTGTTTCCTTAACTGCAAATACCCTTCGATGTCGCTGCGGGTGTCGAGTTGGTCCATCTTTAGCCTATCATCCCACGTTCCACGGCTGGGATGCCACTCATCACCACTGGTTTTTCCGTCCGGACCGAAGTGCATGCTTCTGACGCGGCCATCCCAAAAGTGATAGGAGATTTCGGCGGGTTGTTTGCCTGCGTATAAGTCAGAATAGTCGACCAATGCCTGTCCTTCCCGTGGGGCTTGGCTGATTTCGACTCCCGCAAGCACTGGGTCTCCCTGATAGCGGTTTTTCCATGGCCCGGTGATTGGCGCTTCGAGGGACCTTAGCTTCTTTAATTCGGCGACTTCCTTGCGGGTTAAATCCATGGGTCGAGGGAGATCCGTCACCCTGACGTAAGACGATGCGCACGACGTGATCAGAAGACACGCAGTGAGGATGAAAAGTTTTTTGGGTGGCAAGCGATACATGACACCGGCGATCTCGATGCATTTAAATCACTTTACGGCAAATGCGTGACACCCATGAGGAAGCGGTCGCATTCGCGTGCGGCGGCGCGGCCTTCGTTGATGGCCCAGACGACGAGAGATTGGCCACGGCGCATGTCGCCGGCGGCGAAGACGCCGGGGAGATTGGTGGTGAATTTCCCGTGATCGGCTTTCACGTTTGAGCGGGCGTCGGTTTCGAGGGCGAATTGTTGGACGATGTCTTGTTCCGGACCCATGAAGCCCATGGCGAGCAGGGCGAGTTGGGCGGGGATGATGCGGGCGCTGCCTTCTTTTTCCTTGGGAATGAAGCGGCCTTGGTCGTTGGTCCATTCGATATCGCAGATTTCGAGGCCTGTGAGATTGCCTGCGTCATCTTTGATGAAGCGTTTGGTTTGCACCAAGTATTGGCGGGGATCCTGGCCTTGGACGGCGGCGGCTTCTTCCTGGCCGTAGTCCATCTTGTAAACCTTCGGCCATTCGGGCCATGGGTTGTTAGGCGCGCGCTCAAGCGGCGGTTGCGGCATGATTTCGAGTTGGACCACGCTGTTGCAACCGTGGCGGAGGCTGGTGCCCACGCAGTCGGTGCCGGTATCACCGCCGCCGATGACGACAACGTCTTTGCCGGTGGCGTTGAGGGCGGGGTTGCTGCCGTCGAAGCTATGGTCGAGTTGATAGCGGGTGTTGGAGGTGAGGAAATCCATCGCGAGATAGACGCCCTTGGCATCGCGGTTTTCGACCGGGAGGTCGCGGCCGAGAGTGGCACCGCAGCAGAGGACGATCGAGTCGAAGTCTTTCCGAAGTTTTTCAGCGGTCCATTCGGCGTCTTTGCCGATGTGGACGCGGGTTTTGAAAACGATGCCTTCCTCGGCAAGCAGGTTGACGCGGCGCTGCACGACTTGCTCTTTGTCGAGTTTCATGTTGGGGATGCCATACATGAGGAGTCCGCCGATGCGGTCTTCGCGTTCGAAAACAGTGACGCTGTGTCCGGCTTGGTTGAGTTGGTCCGCACAGGCGAGACCGGCGGGGCCGGAGCCGACGATGGCGACTTTTTTGCCGGTGCGGGTGGCGGGTATTTTCGGGACGACCCAACCTTCTTCCCATCCTTTATCGATGATGGCGCACTCGTTGTTTTTGATGGTAACGGGTGGCTCGATGATGCCGAGCACGCAGGAGCCTTCGCAAGGAGCTGGGCAAACGCGGCCGGTGAATTCCGGGAAGTTATTGGTTTTATGGAGGCGCTCGAGAGCTTCCTTCCAGCGACCTCGGAAGATCAGATCGTTCCACTCTGGAATCAGATTATTGACCGGGCAGCCGCTGGCCATTCCGGCGACGATGTGGCCGGTGTGGCAGAAGGGAGTGCCGCAGTCCATGCAGCGCGCACCTTGGGAACGGCGATCTTTGTCATCGCCGTGAATCTTGAATTCCCGCCAGTTTTTGAGGCGTTCGATTGGTGCGGTTTCCGAATCGGTCTTGCGATCGATTTCCATGAATCCTGTTGGCTTGCCCATATAATTAGAAATTTGAGATTAGAAATTTGTGCTTTGAAATGATCGATCAATTCCCGCCGACGCGTGAGAGGTCGTTGATGTTTTGTTCGAAGGCGGCCATGGCGGCTTCGTCGCCGGAGAGGCCGGATTCTTCGACTTTGCGGAAGCATTCGAGCATGCGTTCGTAGTCGCGGGGGAAGACTTTGTAGAACTTCGGCAACTCGGCATCCCAATTTTCGAGCAGATATTTGCCGCGGGCGGAATTCGTCAGTTCGACATGATTTTCGATTTCAGCCTTGAGGATGGCGATGTCCGAATCCCCGCACTCGACGAGTGGATAGAGATTGACCATTTCCTTGTTGAGGCGTTTTTCAAACATTCCGTCGATGTCATAGACGTAGGCAATGCCGCCGGACATGCCTGCGGCGAAGTTGCGTCCGGTAGCGCCGAGCACGACGACTTGGCCGCCGGTCATGTATTCGCAGCCATGGTCGCCGACGCCTTCGACGACGGTTCTCGCACCGGAGTTGCGGACGCAGAAGCGTTCGCCGGCGATGCCGTTGATGTAGGCCACGCCGGAGGTGGCGCCGTAGAAGGCGACGTTTCCGATGAGGACGTTATCCTCGGCTTTGAAGAGCGATCCGGCGGGCGGATAGATGACGATTTTCGCGCCTGAGAGTCCTTTGCCGACGTAGTCATTGGCATCGCCTTCCAGCACGAAAGTCATGCCCGGAGGAGTGAATGCGGCGAATGATTGACCGGCGCTGCCATTGAACTTCAGATAGATCGTGTCTTCCGGGAGGCCCTTGCCGCCGTGTTTGCGGGTGACTTCGCTGCCGGTGATGGTGCCGACGACGCGGTTGACGTTGATGATCGGGAGCTCGGCACGGACTTTTTCGCCGCGTTCGATGGCGGGTTTGCAGAGTGCGAGCAGGTGGGTGTTGTCGAGTGCGTTCTTCAGTCCGTGATCTTGGGCTTTCTGGCAATAGGCACCGACATCCTCGCCGACATCCGGTTTGTGAAAGATCGTGGTGAGGTCCACGCCTTTGGCTTTCCAGTGATTGGTGGCTTCGGCGGTTTCGAGGCATTCCACGTGACCGACCATTTCATTGACCGTGCGGAATCCGCACTCGGCCATGATTTCGCGCATTTCCATGGCGATGAAGGTCATGAAATTGACGACATGCTCGGGTTTGCCTTCGAAGTTTTTGCGGAGGACGGGATCTTGGGTGGCGATGCCGACCGGGCAGGTGTTTTTCTGACAGACGCGCATCATCAGGCAGCCGACGGTGACGAGCGGAGCGGATGCGAAACCGTATTCCTCGGCACCGAGCAGGGCGGCGATGGCGACGTCGCGTCCGGTTTTGAGTTGGCCATCGGTTTCGAGGACCACGCGGCTGCGGAGATCGTTGAGCAGGAGGATTTGGTTCGTTTCCGCGAGGCCGAGTTCCCATGGGGCTCCGGCATTGTAGATCGAGGACGATGGGGAGGCGCCGGTGCCGCCATCATGACCTGCGATGAGGATGACATCGGCATGAGCCTTGGCCACGCCGGCGGCGATGGTGCCGACGCCGACTTCCGCCACGAGCTTCACGTTGATGCGTGCGCGTGGGTTGGCATTTTTCAAGTCATGGATGAGCTCGGCGAGGTCTTCGATCGAGTAGATGTCATGGTGCGGAGGAGGGGAGACGAGGCCGACGCCGGGCGTCGAGTAGCGGACCTTGGCGATCCATGGATAGACCTTGGAGCCGGGGAGTTCGCCGCCTTCACCGGGTTTTGCACCTTGTGAAATCTTGATTTGGATTTCGTCCGCGTTGACGAGGTATTCGCTGGTGACGCCGAAGCGGCCGGATGCGACTTGTTTGATGGCGGAGCGTTTGCTATCGCCGTTAGGCATCGTGACGTAGCGTTCTGGATCTTCGCCGCCTTCGCCGGTGTTTGATTTTCCGCCGATGCGGTTCATCGCGATGGCGAGGGTTTCGTGAGCTTCTTGAGAGATCGATCCGTAAGACATGGCACCGGTTTTGAATCGGCGGGTGATGGCTTCGATCGGCTCGACTTCGTCGATGGAGATCGGTTTGCGACTGCTGCGGAAACGCATCAGGCCGCGCAGGGTCGAGAGGTTCTCGCTCTGCGTGTTGACCTTGGCGGCGTATTGTTTGTAGATCTCGTAGCTGCCGGTGCGTGTTGCTTTTTGGAGCAGGTGGATGGTTTCCGGGTTGAAGAGGTGGTATTCGCCATCGCTGCGCCATTGATAGAGGCCGCCCGAGTCGAGGGCGCGTTCTTCTGTTTCGATGTGGCGGTCCGGGAATGCGTCGCGGTGGCGGATGAGGGTTTCTTCAGCGATTCTTTCGATGTCGGAACCTTCGCAACGGCTGGAGGTGCCGCTGAAGAATTTGTTCACCAGATCGGTGCTGAGGCCGATGGTTTCGAAGATCTGTGCTCCGCGGTAGGAGGCGACGGTCGAGATGCCCATTTTCGCCATGGTTTTGACGACCCCTTTGATCGATCCTTTGAGGAAGTTGTAGACTGCCTTGTCGAAATCCATGTCCAGCATCTGATCGTTGATCATTTGATGGATGGAATCGAAAGCCATGTAGGGGTTGATGGCGTCCGCGCCGTAGCCGATGAGGGTGGAGAAGTGGTGGACTTCACGGGCTTCGCCGGTTTCCAGGATGATCGAGACCAAGGCGCGTGTGCCGGAGCGCACGAGGTGGTGGTGGAGACCGCCCATGGCGAGCAATGTCGGCATCGCGGCGTTGGCGGCGTCGAGGTTGCGGTCCGAAACGATCAGGAGGTTGAAGCCATCGGCGATCGCCTTGTCGGCGGCGGCGCAGAGGGTGTCGAAGGCCTTGTTGAGTCCTTCGCCACCTTGATCGGCGGGGAAGAGGGCGTCGAGCGTGGTGGCTTTGAAACCGCTGAGCGAAACTTCGCGCAGTTGGGCGAGTTGTTTGTTATCGAGCAGCGGGCTGTCGAGGCGGATCATGCGGCAGCTTTGCGGGCCGGGATCGAGGAGATTGCCCTCGGAGCCAAGGAAGGTTTCGGTGGCGGTGACGAGTTCCTCGCGGATGCAATCGAGGGCCGGGTTGGTGACCTGGGCGAAGATTTGTTTGAAGTATTGATAGATCAGCTTCGATTTGTCCGAGAGCACGGCGAGCGGCGTGTCGTTGCCCATCGAGGCGATCGGTTGCACGCCGGTTGAGGCCGTGGGTCCGAGCAACATGCGAAGGTCTTCGTAGGTGTAGCCGAACGCGAGTTGGCGTTCGAGGATGCGGGATTCCTCTATCTTAGCGGGGGTTTGGGGTTGCGGCAGGTCCTTGAGGAACACGCGGTTTTCATCCAGCCATTTTTGATAGGGTTTGGCGGAATAGACGCGTTGTTTGACTTCCTCGTCGGGAACGATGCGGCCTTCTTTCATGTCCACGAGGAACATACGGCCTGGGCGGAGGCGGCCTTTTTCGACGACCGTTAGAGGATCGAGGTCCGGGATGACGCCGACTTCGGAGGCCATGATGACGAGGTCATCTTGGGTGACGTAGTAGCGGCTTGGGCGGAGGCCGTTGCGGTCGAGCACGGCGCCGATTTGTTGGCCATCGGAGAAAGTGATGGATGCCGGGCCGTCCCAAGGTTCCATCATGCAGGCGTGAAATTCGTAGAAAGCTTTCTTTTCCGCATCCATCATCGTGTGGCGTTCCCAAGGCTCGGGAATCATCATCATCATGGCGTGGACGAGGTCGTAGCCGCCGAAGTGCATGAATTCGAGGGCGTTGTCAAAGCGGGCTGAGTCCGAGCCATCCTCGTTGATGACCGGGAAGATGCGCGAGATGTCTTTGCCGAACTTATCGCTCTGGCAAAGCGCTTGGCGGGCTTTCATGAAATTGGCATTGCCCATGACCGTGTTGATTTCGCCGTTGTGGGCGATGAAACGGTTTGGATGGGCGCGTGACCAACTCGGGAAGGTATTGGTCGAGAAGCGAGTGTGCATCAGGGCCAGGGCGGACTCGAAGTCCGGGTCATGAAGATCCGGGAAATACTCGGCGAGCTGACATGGGGTGAGCATGCCCTTGTAGACCATGGTGCGCGCGGAAAGATTGGTGACGTAATGGTAATCGCCACCGGGGAAATTGTTCGACTTGTTGCCGTGGACGTCGGCGTATTTCGAAGGCACTTCGTTGTCACGAATCCATGCGGCTACGCGTTTGCGGATGATGAAGAGCACGCGCTCGAATTCCATCGGGTCAGTGATGCTCGGGTTTTTGCCGATGAACACCTGTTTGATGGAGGGTTCGTAGTGGCCCGAGGTTTTGCCGAGGATTTCGCTTTTGGTGGGGACGGTGCGCCAGCCGATGAATTTTTGGCCTTCCTCGCGGATGACGTGTTCGAAGACCTGCATGGCGGCTTCGCGCTCGCTGGTATCAGGCGACATGAAGACGAGGCCTGACCCGTAATCGCCTTCGACGGGCAATTCGATGTCTTTTTTCGCCATTACCTTGCGCAGGAATTTATCGGGCATTTGCACGAAGATTCCGGCGCCGTCACCGGTGGCGGGATCGGATCCGCTGGCACCGCGGTGATCCATTTGGGCGTTCATCGTGAGAGTTTTAACGATGATATCGTGGGATCGTTTGCCTTTGAGGTGGGCAATGAATCCGACGCCGCACGAATCCTTTTCGCGCGAAGGATGCCAAAGGCCCTGAGGTGCGGGCCAGCCAAGTGGGGATTTCTGAGAAGCGGGCATGGGGATCAATTTCTGGAGGATTGGGGTGGGCGGGATCATGGGTCGCTCGGTGAGGAGTCCATGGTCGAAGACCTTGAGAATCTAAAGGATCCGGCCGCCGGGAGGCTCGCGAAAGTCGGGAAACCCATGACGACCGGGCGGGGAATCTGCTTTTCGGCATCACCCCTGTCAAGACTCGGGGTCCCCATGAGGGTGATTTTGCCGAATTCTGGATCGGAGGGGAAAGATCAATGGTTTTTTTGCGATTTAGTGTCGCCGGCCGGCGGATTTCATGCGGTGAAAAAGTATTTACTGAGTAATTTCCGGGGGTTTCCGGGAGGTTTGCTTCTACCCGTTAGAACATGCAGACAGCCAGTGAGTTATGAATTTTTGTAAGGGTGTATTTTTTATTTGCAAATTTGAAAAGTTCTACGTTGCTTCGTTGTTTGTTTGAGATGTGGAAGGTCTGCCGATACGGCTCCTCCTAGGCATGAAACGTCGAAAACCCCAACCCCATACGAAAAACCACTGAAAAGCACGTTTCATGCCATTCCCTATATTGCGAAGCAAGTTCCCCCCATTCCTTTTTTTAACAAATCACCGTTTATTCGCCTCCGGAAATCCGGAGTTTTCCGTCGTAGGTCAGTCGTTGCGCCGATGGTGCCTGAATGGCTTGGTGGCACTCGGTTTGCCGTTCGCGTTTGCGACATCGGCCATGGCCCAGAGTTCGCCGATTTTGACATGGAATTCCAATCCGGAATCCGACATTGCCGGTTACGTTGTTCATCTTGGTACCGTGAGTGGCAACTATTCGGTGGTTCAGGACGTTGGGATGGCGACGAGTTACACCTTTTCCGGGCTTTCATCTGCAACGGTTTATTATTGTGCGGTTCAGGCTTATAACGTGGCTGGATTGATTAGCGGTATTTCCTCTGAGCTTTCGTTTTCGCCCCAATCGATTTCTGAAGTTGTGGTTCCGTGGTCGTCTTCGCCAACTTTGTCATGGAGTTCCAACCCTGAATCCGACATTGCCGGCTACATCGTCCACCTTGGGACCGTGAGTGGCAGCTATTCGGTCGTTCAGGACGTTGGCAAAGTGACGAGTTACGCCTTTGCCGAGCTTTCATCCTCCACGGTTTATTATTGTGCGGTCCAAGCTTACAACGTGGTAGGATTGGTAAGTGGTATTTCCTCTGAAATCTCGTTTTCGCCGCAATCGGCCACTGCTGTTTTCAGCACGTGGGCGTCTTCCAGTGGTTTGAGCGGAGCGGCAGCGGCACCGTCAGCCATTCCATTTCAGGATGGGGTGGAGAATGTTTTGAAATACGCTTTCAACATGAATCCCGGTGCTGCGGACTCTCGAATCTTGAAGGCGGGAGTCGGCACGGTCGGATTGCCGGTATTCAGCGTGGATGAAGGTAAATCGCCGCCATCCTTCACGGTTGAATTTATCAAACGCAAAGGAAGCGGGCTGGCTTACAATCCGAAGAGCTCCACTGATCTTAAGACCTACCAGTCGATGAATGAAACGCCGACGGTAACGAGCATCGATGCGACATGGGAGCGGGTTAAAATCGAGAGGCCCATCAACAGCGTGACCACTCCGAAACTTTTCGGCATCGTGGAGGTGACCCTGCCATAATTCTGGGGGATATGTGGTCTTGCACCGGTGCGGTATCACACTATGGTGCCAGGCCTTTGCCATGGCTACCATCACTCCATTCGCCGCCCTTCGTCCAGATCCCGCGCTAGCTGCCAAAGTTTGTGAGCTTCCTTACGACGTGATGTCGTCTGAGGAAGCACGCATCATGGCTGCTGGAAATCCCCTTAGTTTCCTGCGCGTCAGCAAGCCGGAAATCGACCTGCCGGAGGGCATCGATCTTTATTCTGAAGCGGTCTATGCGAAGGGTCGCGAGAATTTCAAAAAACTCATCGCTGATGGGATATTGCGGCATGATCCGGCACCGATGTTTCACCTTTATCGGCAGGTGATGGGGGGGCACAGCCAGATTGGATTGGTCGGGTTGGCGAGTTGTCAGGAATATTTGGATAACATCGTCAAAAAGCACGAATTGACTCGTCCCGACAAGGAGGATGATCGCGTGCATCACATCGAAGCGTTGGACGCGCAGACCGGTCCGGTTTTCCTCACTTACCGTGCGGATTCTGCTATTGATGCCTTGGTTTCTCATATCACGACTGGCGCGCCGGAGATCGATTTTACTGCGCCGGATGGGGTGCGTCATAGTTCATGGCCGGTGGCGGATGCGGCGGACATCGCGTTTTTGGAAGCGGCGTTTGCGGGCATGCCGGCATTGTATATTGCGGACGGCCACCATCGCAGTGCGGCAGCGGGAAGGATCTATCAAAGCCGCAAGGGCGCGGGTGGCAGCGCTGGCTTCCTGACCGTAATTTTCCCGCACAACCAGATGAATATTCTGGCCTACAACCGGGTGCTCAAGGATCTGCATGGTAAGACCTCGGAGGAGTTGCTGAGTGCGCTCGGCCAGGTGTTTGAGATTCGCGAAAATGGTGCTTCGGCACCTTCAGCAAAACATCAACTCGGGTTTTATATGGCGGGCAAATGGTATGGTCTGGTCTTCAAACCGGAGTTTACGAGTGCTGGATCCGCGATCGATTTGCTCGATGTTTCGCTCCTGCAAACCACGGTTCTCGCGCCGCTTTTCGATATCCAAGACCAGCGGACGAGCAAGTACATCGCATTCGTTGGTGGCATCCGCGGAACCGACGAGCTCGAAAAACTCGTTGATTCCGGCGAATACGCCTGTGCGTTTTCCATGTTTCCAACCGGGATCGAGGACCTGATGGAGATAGCCGACGCCGGTGGCATCATGCCGCCCAAGAGCACCTGGTTCGAGCCAAAGCTCAGGGATGCAATGTTCTCGCATCTGCTGTGATTTGCTGCGTTATTTCGCTGGTCAGGAGGTGGACGAAGTGCTTTGACGGGCGCGCGACAATCCGTTCGCAACGATGAGCACATCACAATCCGGCCATCACGGCCACCACCCGAAGTTGGCGGCCACTACCTTGGCTGCGCTTGGAATTGTTTTCGGCGATATCGGCACCAGCCCGCTGTATGCGTTTCGCGAGTGCTTCCACGGTCCCCATGCGGCACCGATCGATCCACGGAATCTAACTGGAGCGGCGTCGCTTATTGTCTGGTCACTGCTACTGGTGGTTTCGGTGAAATATTTATTCATCATCTTGAAATTGGACAACCGCGGCGAGGGCGGCATTCTCGCGTTGTCCGCCTTGATCCGCGGGGCGGTGACGCGCAGTGGAGGCAAGGTTTCCGGTAGAATCCTGATGTTTGGGCTAGCTGGCTCGGCCTTGATTTATGCCGACGGCATGCTCACTCCGGCGATTTCAGTGCTCAGCGCGGTGGAAGGTTTGTCGGTCAGTGCGCCGATGCTTTCGCAGTGGGCGGTTCCAATCTCCGTAATTATTTTGGCGGGGCTTTTTACGATTCAACAATTCGGAACGGGAAAAGTCGGCGTGTTGTTTGGCCCGGTGGTTTTGCTGTGGTTTGCGACGCTCGCAGCGCTCGGATTGAGTGCCTTGTGGGCGCACCCGCAGGTTCTGATGGCTCTGAGTCCATTGGAGGGCGTGTTGTTTTTGGTGCACGAATGGAAGCATGCGCTGCCCCTGCTTGCGGCGGTGTTTCTGGCGGTGACGGGTGGTGAGGCGTTGTATGCCGACCTCGGTCACTTCGGTGCCCGGCCGATCCGGATCGGTTGGTTCGTGGTGGTGCTGCCTGCGCTGGTGCTCAATTATCTGGGTCAAGCCGCTTTGCTCACGGCCGATCCTTCCGCGATCCGCAGCCCGTTTTTCCTGATGGCTCCCGAGGCCTTGAGATTTCCTCTGACTTTGTTAGCCACTGCGGCGGCGATCATTGCCAGTCAGGCACTGATTTCCGGAGCTTTCTCGCTGACTACCCAGGCGATCCAACTGGGATGTTTGCCGAGATTTCGCGTGCGTTATACCTCCGATCATTCCGTGGGGCAGGTCTATGTGCCGGCGGTCAACCGGATGTTGGCCGTGGCTTGCATTATGCTGGTGATTTCCTTTGGGACATCTACCGCCCTAGCCGGGGCTTATGGTATAGCCATTGCTCTGACGATGGCGATCACCTCGATGTTGTTTTTCTCCGCAGCGCGCTCGGTCTGGGGGTGGTCCACTATGAATGCGGCGCTTGTGACCGGGTTGTTTCTCACGCTCGATGGAGCGTTTCTAGCAGCGAATTCACTGAAAATCATCCATGGCGGTTGGTTTCCGCTGGTGATTGGCTGCGGTGTCATGTCGCTGATGTTGATTTGGATCTGGGGCCGCGAAAGGTTGTTTGTCCGGATCTCGCGCGATGCGCTGCCGGTGGACGCATTGTTGAATGATCTTGGCAAGGGCCGCATCCATCGGGTGTCCGGAACCGCGATCTATATGAGTGGTAAGGGAACCCAAGTGCCCACCGCCTTGCTTCACAATCTCAAACACAACCAAGTGCTGCATGAGCGGGTCATCCTGTTGCATGTCATGACGCTCGATCAACCCTATGCCGGAAAAGATGAAATGCTCGAGCATCGTGAGTTGGGAGAAGGACTGCACCGGGTGATTCTGAAGTTCGGTTTCGCGGAAACGCCGAACGTGCCTGTCGCCTTGAAGGCTCATCTGCCGGAAACCATTCGTTTCCAACCTGGGAAGGCGACTTATTTCCTTGGCAGCGAAACTTATGGCGTTGGTAAGAAAGCGACGGTCATCGATCACATCCGTCTCTCACTTTTTGCGATCATGGCACGCAATGCCTCACCGGCCACCGCATACTTCCAGCTTCCGCCGGGACGTGTTGTTGAGTTAGGCGCGCAGATAACCTTGTAATCGCAGCGTGATTTGGCATGCCTGCATTTTTGAATTGCCCGAGCCTTCCTGATTGATACGCCGTGGCCATCGACTTTCCACTTTCCATTATCGGCCTCGGTGCCTTGTCAGCGCTTGGGACGGATGTGGCATCCCATCACCGGGCGTTGCTGGGTCGGCGTGTTCCATTCCAGCGGCTCGGCAAGCTTTTGGGTGCGGATAGTCCGCACGCCATGCGTCCCGGCGCGTGGATTGAAAACCGTGATTTGCTTACGCATCGCAAATGGAGTCCGGCGACGATGGCGGCGCTGCATGTGGCGCGTGAGGCGCTCCGGGACGCGGGGTGGACTGCGGAGGATCTCAAGGATGCGGCGCTGGTGGTTGGCACGAGTCGCGGTAACGCGGCGGGATGGCTCGGGCCATGGCCGGGTCGTCGGCCATTTCGATTGATGGCGGCGAGCAACACCATTCATAGCGAGCCTGCTTCAGCGATCAGCATCGAGTTTCAGATCACTGGGCCGAATCATGTCCTAGCTAGTGGTTGTTCTGCGGGATTGGATGCGATTGGCATCGCGATGATGTTGGTTCGCTGTGGTGCTGCGCCACGAGCACTCGCTGTTGCGGTGGATCTTCCTTTGGTGCCTTTACTTTTGGATAACTATGCGGCATCCGGTATTCTTTCCGAATGCATGCGCTCGGATCCATATCGTCCCGGAACCTCCGGTTTTGTTCCTGCGGAGGGAGCTGCTGCGATGGCGATTGATGGCAATACTGGAAATCACCCCCGCTTGGCGCACTATGGCTGTAATTCGGATGCCTGTGATCCGGTTGGCATTCCCAAGGATGGTGGTCGTACTCCGGAGTTATTCAAATCACTGGTGGATTCCGCGCTGCGGCCAGTGGCGGTGTGTCCACATGCAACGGGAACGGCTGTTCAGGCTGCTGCGGATCCCGCCGCACTGGAGAGGGTTTTTTCCGAGGCCCGACCCTCACTGCATTTATTAAAACCATTTCTAGGTCATACCATCGGGGCCAGCGGAATGCTGGAGAGTGTGATGCTCGCTCGTTTCTTGAGAGATGGACACTTGCCACCTAATCTATCGGGTCTTTATGAGCCTTCCGAATTTGTAATTCCAGAGCAAGTGATTGAGGTCACGGGGCCTATTGCCAAGCTTTCCCACGGCATGGGCGGGCATAATGCGGTCCTGATTCTGACACCTCCATGATGTGAAATCATCAGTTGTTGAGATGTATTTTCGAATACAAGCACATGCGGATTTTTGAGTCGTGCGATTGGTAATTCATCGGTTGCTTTGTTTTAAAGTAAGTAGATGAATTAGTGCTTGCGTGGTGAGTCGATTGTTATAGCTTATCGGCGACATGAGTACCAAATCGAAGAAGAAAGCCCAAACGGGCGTTCGTTATAGCAACGAAGAAAAACAGAAGGTCGTTGATTTTGTCAGCGAATATAACTCCTCAAAAGGACGTGGCGGCCAAAGTGTTGCTGCCAAGAAATTCAAAGTCACACCTCTCACGATCGCCACATGGATCAAGAGCTTGGGCAAGAAGACAGCAGCTCCTGCGAAGCCTGTGAAAGCCGCTAAGTCAGCAAAAGCCGCTAAGCCTGCGAAAGCTGTTAAGCCAGCAAAAGCCTCTAAGCCTGCGAAGTCAGCTGGTGCGAGCAAGATGGGCGTGCGTTACAGTCCTGAGCAAAAGCAAGAAGTTGTGAAGTTTGTTCAGGATTT
>CAYRLT010000022.1:0-2934 GCA_964425095.1 uncultured Luteolibacter sp. | reverse complement strand
TTGCCATTCGTAGCTTCCGGCACGGAAGCGAAGAATGGCGGACAGGGAGGGATTGCGTCAGCGATGCTTCGGCCAAGCCAAGACCGATTTCCTCCTCCGGACAGGGAGGGATTGCCTGCGCTGCGCTCCGGCCAAGCCAAGATGGCTCGCGGCGCTCGCAGTTTTCAGATCGCCGTCACGGACGGCTAACTGCTTTCAAACCCATTCCTCCGCTTCGCTCCGGAAGGGGTTCTTGACCCTCCCTAAAACGCCACGACCCCACCCCCGCGAGCGGGAGTGGGGTCGTGGCGGACAGGGAGGGATTCGAACCCTCGGTGACGTTACCGCCACACACGCTTTCCAAGCGTGCTCATTCGACCACTCTGACACCTGCCCTTGGGAGGCCGGAAACTAGTGAGGGGCGCATGACTTGGCAACCCATTTTGTTTGCCAGCTAACGAGAAAATCCGCTTTCGGCAATAGGCTGTACTCATCCCACAATGGACGAAGGCCCGGATTTTACCAGAAAACCATACGCACTAGGGCTTCACGATTGTGATACGAATGAAGCGTTTGGCTGCATCTTTAATGGGATCGGTGTCACGAGCCTCAAAATTGGTGGAGTTGTCGATGGTGGTTTGGGCTGGCGTCCAGTTTTTCAAATCGGAAGAGACCTGTGCGCTCCATGCAATATCAGCAGCCGCAGGATTTTTGGCAGCAGAGACCACAAGATATCCATCGGCAGTGTCAAACAACGCAGACCTTGGGTTGGGCAGTTTCGGATTCAGGCCAAAGGCATATTCGATGAGGTTCACGAGCTCATCCCCATCGGGGTCGGCGAGTTCACCACTGATGGATGCATTCGAGAGCTCCGTCGTGCTGAAAATGCTGAAACGCCAGGCATCGAAAGGCTTATCCTTGATGGTGATCGCGGCCGATTGAGAGGAATCACTGACGATCGCAAAGTCGGAACCTACTTTGACACCAACCGACCGATCACCCTGGGCAAGGGCGTCGGAAACAGGTGAAAGCTGCAGGCTGATGGCTGATTGGCCCGCGGGAATGGTCACCGTTCCGGGCAGCGCCAGGTAGTGAGTGCCGGCTATGGCGGTGCCAGTCGTTGTGAGTGGCACTTGCAGCGGCAGGCCAAGATCCCCCGTACGGGTCAAACTGAAGGCGCCCTGCGCGCCATCGAATTCATGGGCGGTGGAAACTGTGGTGGCGATCGTGACCTCTGGCAGACTGTGCCAAGCAAGCGCATAGGCGGTGGAGGATGAGGGGCTTTCCACCCGTAAAGCGTAATCGCCAGGGGCCAAGGACGGCTGATGAATGAGCTCCACATTATCCACGCTGCTGTCGCTTGTGGCCAGCAACGTCGTGAGGTTGGTACCGTCGGTCTGATAGAGCTTGAGTCGCAAGTTGGCGAGGCTGGAAGACAGGTTGCCCCAACCAAAAAAAAGATTATTGGCCACCACACGGTGCCATGTGAGCGCCGCACTAAAGGGCGTGGAGGGCGCGCCGCTTGCGATCCGAAAGTGGTATGTCTTGGAAGTGCTGGAACTGACGGTGTCGCTCGCCCATCCGCGGATGCCGTATCGGGTGCTGCCGGCACTGGCCTTGCCAGCGATGAGGGTGTGATAGGCATGGTGAATGTTGAGCTCCCCGGCGCCATAGACATCATCGAGCGGCAAGTCACTGCTGTTGCCCCAATCGGGCACGGTGTTTTTTGTGGCAGAGGCGAGCAGCAAGGCCTTGATCACTCGCGGGCGATCCGAGGCGCTGGGTGCATAATCGGAAACCAATTTCTGATAGAGCAAGGCGGCGGCCCCGGAAACCATCGGAGTGGTCCAGCTCGTCGCATACTCCGGTGCCGCACTCGGTGCCACGATGTCGGGCTTTCTCCTCCCAGCTCCGTCCAGTGTGGTAAGGCCCTTCGTGTGCCCCCCATCATCGCGACCAACCGATATGGTGTTGTAAGTTTGGCAAAGCAACTGGGCATGTACCGGCGTGTTTGTATCCTGGTTGTAAAGTCCGACCGCGCATACGAACCCATCGCGGTTGATAGCGAAATCAAGCCGCCGACCAATCTCCGTGTCATAGCTGGAATTGCCACTCGAGCCGACCCAACTGTGGTTTTGCACGGCACGGCTCTCGGACTTTGGAGCAGAACTTACGCCGAAATTAAGATAGCCGGTGCCCAGCCAATCATTTGCATTGTAAAGATCGATCGAGCAAGTGCCCGGAACTTGCGATGTGGATGCATAGAAATTCCGTGCGACATGATCCGCATGACTGCTGGTACCGGAGCTGCCAGACTTCAACGTCAGCGTCTTTCCCGAAAAAAGCGTGCTGGTGCTGTTGGGCGCGTAGTTCGAGCCTTCCTGAGCCTCCACCTGCGTGAGGCCAGCGCTTGGCGCTGTCGGCAACGAGCTCCCGGCAAGCACTTGCAAGCGGGTTAAGCCGATTTCATCTTTCCAATCAGCATGAAGCCTCAAAACCAATAGGCATGAGGTGAAAGCAGCGACACGTATGCTGTGATTCACGAAAAGCAATGCCATTACCATTGAACATGCTGGCAATTTTTCCAGCTCATAAATGAACGCCACCAAACGCATTGCCACAGCGCTGCGGCTGCGGAAAATCCATGGCGGCTCCCTTTGCTCGCACAATCCAAATGGCCGCCAATGCTCCCGCCGCTTTGCCTGCGCTGCGCTCCGGCCAAGCCAAGATGGCTCGCGGTGCTCGCAGTTTTCAGATCGCCGTCACGGACGGCTAACTGCTTTCAAACCCGTTCCTCCGCTTCGCTCCGGAAGGGGTTCTTGACCCTCCCTAAAACGCCACGACCCCACCCCCGCGAGCGGGAGTGGTTCTTCATCAAAGATTGGGGACACGGGACCAAAGATGAACAATGGAACCCATGTCCCCACCTAGTGAGATAGGAATCAAGGGATACCG
>CAYRLT010000021.1:0-2214 GCA_964425095.1 uncultured Luteolibacter sp. | reverse complement strand
CTTTTCCGGGTGATCGCCAGAGAGAATGTGCAAGGCAAGCCCGGAGCACTCCAGACTCCGCAAAGTGGCCGCCGCCCCCGGACGAAGGGATTCTCGAAATTGGAACGATGCCCTAAATTCCCCATTTTTCCGCAATTCACTGCCGGAGCTTTCCGCCGGAAAACTTTCACCCTCCACACCCGTCCAACCCACCTTGCCGAGCGACCACTTCTCGCCTCCGTCCGCCACCAAACAAACCCCCAGCCCGGGAAACTCCCTCGCTTCCCCATCGCCCTGAAGTGCCAGCAACTTCTGCCCTCGCGAACCCAACGCCTCCAACAAACATCGCGCCGCAGGATGCAGCGACCCACGAGTCATCCTCGCCAAAGCCAAGGCCGACGCATCATCCAGCCTGGACACCGCCGCCGGATTCTCCAAAACCGGCCGCTCCAAGGTCAAGGTCCCCGTCTTATCGAAAACCACCTTCCGCACCCGCCTCAAACGCGGCCAAAGCGTCGCCGTCCTGACGAAAACCCCCAAGCGCTCCACGGCCGTCGCCGCCATGTCATCCGCTAACGGAATTGCCACCCCCAACGCACACGGACACGAAACCACAAACACCGATATCATCGCCTGCACCCCGGTCAACCAATCACCATGATACCCCCAAATCCCAAACGCCGAAACCCCGAGCACCAATACGATGATTAAATAAACCCGTAGCAATCGATCCAATCCCGGCGACCCACGATCACCCTTGCTGCCCGCCGTCAACTTGGCCAAAAGCGCATCCTCCCACTTCTCGCCCGCCTCCACCACGGCCGGCGTGCGACTCAATAAAATCGCCCCGCCCGGCAACCGCGCCCCGGCGGAAAACCGCACCGGATCGGCCTCACCGTGAATCCATTCCAATGAAAAATCCGCCTCCCCCGCCGCCAAAATCCCACTCACCGGCAATGCCTGGCCCGGCTCTAACAGAAATTTTAATCCTGCAACAATCTCTTCAAGCGCCACCGTTTTACCCTCGTCACCCGCACACGGCACCGCCTCCGGCACCGGCTGCTGCCGCACCAATCGCCGACGATTCCGATCCACCGCCGCAGTCTGCAAATACCTTCCACCCAACATCAAAAACACAAAGATCGAGACAAAATCGAAATACATCAACCGCTCACTGCCGAGCACCCAACCACTGATCGACCCCGCATAAGCCGCCACCAATCCCAGCGCGATCGGCAGATCAATATGCAGCGATCCCACCCGCACCGCACGCCATGCCCGATCCATGAAATACCCGCCACCCACCAACATCGAAAGCGTTGCGGATAAAAACGCAACCAACCGAAACAACGCCGCAAACTCAAAATCCGCAGGCATCCCAAGATAAATCGGCAGAGAAAACGCCATCGTGTTCAACGCAAACGCCCCGCAAAGTCCCAAGCGCGCCGCTAACCTCAAGCGCTCATGATCTCCGCCAGCCGATCCCGCAGGTGCCGCCACATAACCGAATTGCCCGAGCTCACGCAAAAATGCCTCCAACTCACACTTCCCCGGCAACCACTCAAGGTGTAGCCGCCCGTTCGATGGATTCGCCGCCGCCCGAATACTCCCCGCATGCCGTGCGAACAATTTCTCCACCAACCAGACACATCCAACACAGGAAATCCCCTCCAATCGAAGATCCAAACGCGCCGCATCCCCCCGCCCCAGCGCCTTGCTTTCCGCTTCCACCACTTTCCCACCCAACCACGTGAAATCATGCTCTTCAAACGGCCGACTCCGCACCGGAGCCACCGCCACCCCCTGCTTCAAATCATAAAATTGCTCAAATCCCTGCTCGGAAATTAACTCCGACACATACTCACACCCCTTGCAACAATACCGCTCACCCTCCACCCCCGGTGAAAATTCCGTCCCGCAATGTTCGCAACCTGTCATCTGCAACCATTGTGACAAGCCAGCTCGCACAGGCAAATTCAAATCAAAACCGCCGACTTTTCCTCACACGGCACCCTTGCGCTCCCTCACCGACCAGCCCTAAAGTCACCGCTCATGCACGATCTTCTCGATGCCGCCATCGCAAAACGCAGCCCACTACTCACTGCGGAATGCAACGCCGTCCGCCTGATCGATGGCGCCGGCGATGGCTTGTCCGGCATGTTTCTCGAATCCTACGCCGACCGCTGGCTGCTCTCCACCACCACCGGAAACATCCCGCCACCCGTCCGCGAATGG
>CAYRLT010000020.1:0-7027 GCA_964425095.1 uncultured Luteolibacter sp. | reverse complement strand
CGCAAATTCCGGCCTATTCAGCCTGTTGGATTGGATTCCATCAAGACGTTGGCTCAATCGTGCACGCCCATCTTCAAGCCCAGTCCTATCGATGAAAAACGCGCTGCGGCTTTCCTGGATTTTCCAGAAGACCAGCGCTATCCGTCGCGGGTTTCATAGTTGATGCTGTAAGGCTTCCCAGGCGATCATGGTGTTTTTGCGTTGGGCTCCCCAGCGGTATTGGCCGGGGGCACCGTCGGAGCGGATGACGCGGTGGCAGGGGATGAGAAAAGAGATGGAGTTGCGACCGACGGCGCTGCCGACGGCTCGGGCGGAGTTTGGAAATCCGGCGGCGGTGGCCAGTGCGCCGTAGCTGACCAGCGAGCCTGGTGGAACACGCAGCAGGGTGCGCCAGATTTTGAGTTGGAAGGGCGTGCCGTGGACGAGGAGATTCAATGAAGAGGTGAGGTAGGGCGCATGGGTGAAAATTTGCTCGCTGAGGTGGGTGGCGTGCGAGTCGTCCCATGAGATCTCTGCGAACGGCCATTCGGCTTTCATTTCCGTGATGGCGGTTTCGCGGTTTCCGTCGTCGAAAAACGACAGGTGGCAAATGCCTTGCGGGGTTTCGCCGATGAGGCAATTTCCGAACGGGGTAGCGGCGATTCCGGCTTGGAGGGATTTGATTTCGCCGGGAGTGGTGGGTTCGAGCGTGATGTGGAGATCGCGTTCCATTGGCAGGATGAGAGGTTCGGAGGGTTGTGGAGTGTTGCGGTTTAGGCGTTTCGCTTGCTCCTTAACGCGCTTCGTGCTCATTTCCGGCCGTGTCAATGGTTACCAATATATCGACGTATCGTTTCGCAGAGCTCACGGGGTTGAAAATCCTACGCGAGGAATTGCAGGCGGATTGTAAGGAGTGGGGACTCAAAGGCACGATCCTTTTGAGCACCGAGGGGATTAATTTATTTGTGGCTGGGGTGGGGGAGTCGGTTGATCGCTTGGTGGCGAAACTTCGAGCGATTCCGGGGCTGGAGGATCTCGCGCCGAAGGTGAGTTTGAGCGAGACGCAGCCATTCAACCGAATGCTGGTGCGGTTGAAAAAAGAGATCATTGCGTTTGGTGTCGAGGGTGTGCGACCGGCGAATTACACGTCGCCGAAGATCGCGGCGAAAGAGTTGAAGCGTTGGTTGGATGAGGGCAAGGCGGTGACGCTTCTCGATACGCGCAACGATTATGAGGTGAAACTCGGAACTTTCAAAGGCGCGATCGACCCGGATATTAAGACGTTCCGTGGGTTTCCGGATGCGGTGAGAAAACTTCCGGATGAGCTTAAGGATCAGCCCGTGGTCATGTTTTGCACCGGCGGCATCCGATGTGAGAAAGCCGGACCGTTCATGGAGATGGAAGGTTTTAAAAACATCTATCAACTCGATGGAGGTATTTTGAAATATTTTGAAGAATGCGGTGGCGATCACTATGATGGTGATTGTTTTGTGTTCGACCAACGCGTCGGTGTGGACCCGGCGCTGTGTGAAAGCGATCACGCGGTTTGTTTTGCCTGTCTCGCTCCGTTAGATTCCACGGATCAAGAGGATCCACGTTATGTTTCTGGGAAAAGTTGTCCGCATTGTTTCAAGGGTGAGCCGGAGAAGCTGGCGGAGCGGATTGCCTCGCGTGAGGCGAAACTGCGTGCGGTGTGCGAACCTCTGCCCGGTTCGGTGTCGCAGGAAAACCGTCGACCGGTGAACATCCCGGTGGGTCATGACAAGCGGCCGTTGCTAGATGTGCTGATTGAATTGTTTCCGCAGATTTCTCCGGCAGAATGGGAGGCTCGCTGTGATGCCGGGCGTTTCGTGAACTATGGCGGCGTGTTGCGTGGCAAAGACCACATCGTCCGGGCGGGTGAGCGGGTGTTGCAGATTTTTCCGCCGGATATCGAGCCGCCGGTGGCCACGGACATCCGGGTGATTTACGAGGATGAAGCTTTGATTGTGGTGAAGAAACCCGCGCCGCTGCCGATGCATGCGAGCGGGCGATTCCATCGCAACACATTGCAATATCTGATGAATCTAGCCTGCGAGCCGCCGCATATTCCGCGGCCGGTGCATCGCTTGGATGCGAATACGACGGGTATCGTGTTGTTTGCGCGCACGCGGCATTTTTGCCGCGTGCTGCAACGTCAGTTCATCGAGGGAAAGGTGGAAAAAGTGTATCTCGTCCGTGTGACAGGTCATCCCGAAGCGGATGTGTTTTTCTCCGATGCTCCGATTTCCGCAGAGCCGGGTATGCTCGGCACTCATGCGGTGGATGAGGATGACGGCCAGACATCGCGCACGGATTTCAAAGTCATCGATCGCAGGGTGGATGGAACGGCACTTCTGGAAGCGGTTTTGGGAACCGGGCGCACGAATCAAATCCGGATTCACCTTTGGCACCTCGGGTATCCGGTCGTCGGCGATCCGGCGTATTTGCCGGACGGTCTGATCGGTGACACCCAGACGCTCGATGTTGATGCGCAGCCGCTCCAGCTTCACGCATGGAAGCTGTCGTTCGCGCATCCGCGGACTAGCGAGCTAATGCGCTTCGAAACCGAGCGCCCTGACTGGGTGTAGGGTGGATTTTTCAGGAATCCTTCTGCGACTCGCTATTGCAGCCGGTACCATTATGGTTGTTGCTATGCAAGAGCATGTAAGCCCCGGCGGCAAGGAGTCCGAGCGCTGCGGCACCTCCCACCCATGCGGCGGCGGGTTGTTTGATTTGGCTTTTGAGAGAGTTCAGTTGTTCTGCAGTGAAAGTCCTGCCTGCGGCCAAACTGGTTTTCGCTTGATCCGCCAGTTTGTGTGCGCTGGCCGGGAGTGTGTGGCGCGCCGTGTGCGTGAATAGATTTCCAACGTCTTGCCGGAGCAGGGAAACGTCTTCACTGACACGCGAGAGTAAATCATTGGCTCGGGGATCTTGGAACATGGTGGCTTTCATAATTGGATGGGGAAATATACCCCCTCTAATTTAATCACATTCTGCGAAAGCACAAGGCGTGATAGGAATTGTGCTCGGATTGCTGCGTTTTATGCCTTTGGATAGCTACACGCTTATGCCTCGTGGCAGGCGATTTCAACAACGGCTTGGATCTGCGCGGTCACATCATCAAGGGGGCCATTCGAATCGATCACTCGCGCGAATGGTTCATCTTTGAGTGATAGGAAAATCTCGCGGCATCGTTCGAGGCTCTCGCGTTTTTCAAATTCGTTGGTGCTATCGCCACGGTGGCCGATGCGTTGGTGGGCGGTATCCACATCAAGATCTAGGATCAGCAGCAGATCCGGCACGGGCGCGAATGCTTCGTTCATGCGGCGGATTTCCGCAGGGTCGAAGCCGCGGGCTCCTTGGTAGGCCATGGTTGAGAAGTAATAGCGATCGAGGATGACGACTTTTCCGGCGGCGAGGGCGGGGGCGATTTTCTGCTCCACGTGTTGGCGGCGGTCATTGAGGAAATACTCGAGTTCCTCTTCGGGCGAGAGGCGACCGGTGGCGGCGGACTCGCGGAGCTTGCGGCCCCAGGGACCATCCGTCGGTTCGTAGCTCAGCATGACATCGCGGCCGCGTGAAACAAACCAATCGCCGAGGCGGTGGGCTTGGGTGGATTTTCCTGTGCCATCGATGCCTTCAATTACGATGAAAAGGCCGGGTTTCCGGACATTGGAAGAAGGGGCGATCGATGAAGGATCTGGCTTGAGTGATGGGCCCATGGGTAAAAAGGGAAGGCGTTGGAGTCGGGTGTAGATAAGGAGCGGCGGGAAATTGAATGCGCCCGTTGATTTGTTACGAGAATGATTGTCTGATCCGCAGGGGATTTGGCCATCCCAAAGCGATTTTAACGTTTTAACGGGGAAATTCGTTTCAAATTTTCCAAATTCATGAGGGAATCCCGCTAGCTGGAATAGCGGTTTGTTTGCGGAAATCGGCTACGTTGAAAATAATGAGGATGGGTCCGGTGGTGCGGGTGGCACGACTTCCTACGATCTCGATATCATGCCGATCACGCTCAATGCTAAATTGGAGCGTCAACTGACCGGCAATCTGAATGCCTATTTTGGGGGGGGGGCTCGGTCTCGCCCTGGTAAATTTCTGCTTCGAGCTGGGGCTCCGCTTTAATTTCTGAGAAGTTTGATTCAAATCGTGTATTTCGAAGGTCGCCTGGAATTTTTCGGGTGGCTTTTTTTTGCAAGTGGAATGGGTCGAGAGTTCGCGTGGGGAGAAGGGAAGCGGAGCGTCGGCATTCCTTATTTGCCGGAATTGCTTCGGAATCATGGATTTTCAGGTCATGAAAACAATCTTGCTCCCGGGATCGACACGGGGGATGCTGGCGGCGCAGTCAAAGAGCATGGCAAGCAAGGACAACAAAAAGCGCGGTGTGGCGGAGGAATCGTCGCGTTGGTCGAACGAGATCACCGGTATCATCTGGATCGCGGTGGGCCTGATGATGTTGCTTTCCTTGGTGAAATACAGCCCGGCGGACCTGCCGCGATTGGGGCTTTTTGAGGCATTCGCGGACAAATCTGGGGCGGAGGGTGAGAATTTGATTGGGCCGGTGGGAGGGATTCTGGGATTCGTTCAGCTCGTTCTTTTCGGAGCGGCGGGTTATCTCATCTCGGTGGGGTTCATTTGGTTTGGCGTCGTAAAGCTGGCATTGGACGGTCGGATTTGGCCGCGAACGGTGTTGGGTTTCGCTATTTTGCTGGTGAGCGGGGCTGCGTGGCTTGATGCGGCGGACTTTTTCTTCAAGGACTGGTCGCAGAATTGCAAGATTCCGGGTGGACCCGGTGGAGTGATCGGCGAAGGGGTTGGCGGATTTGTGTTGGTGAATCTCATTGGGCGCGCAGGCACGATGATCGCCACTGGTGCCGCCTATCTGGTGGCGATGATTTTGCTGACCGATCAGCAACCGGTTCGTTTCGTCAAGGGGTGCTGGAGGTTGCTGCGCCTAAAGACCCATGAGTGGCGAGCGAGTCGCGGCGAACTGGGCAAAATTGCGGCACGCGAGACCGAACTACTGGCTGAGCGTGAGCGCCAGCGCGAACAACGGCGGAAGGAACGAGAGAGTTCGAAATCTGCCAGTGCGAAGGGTGATGACGTATTTCAAGCACAGACGGAACTGCCGCTTCGTGAGACCCCGGTGCCTCAGATTATCGATGCGTCCCAGCGCCGTGCCAGTGAACCCGTGATTCCGGGGAGCAAGCCGTTTGAGCGCAAGAAGGCGGGCCACCAGTTTCTCTCGGTCACGGGTTATGAAAACTACGAGTTGCCGGGTTTTGATTTGCTGGATGCAGTGGAAGAGGAAGAGGCGCCAGAGGCCAATCGAGATGAACTCCTCACCAACCAGCGGGTGATCATCGAGACGCTTAAGGCTTTCGGGATTGATGTGACGCCGGGGGATATCACCCGTGGCCCGACGATTACACGTTACGAAATCTATCCGTCCACGGGTCTTCGCGTCTCGCGGATCTCGCAATTGGAAGCCGACATCGCCCGCGCGACCTGCGCCGAGCGCATCAATATTCTCGCTCCTATTCCCGGCAAAGACACGGTTGGCATTGAGATCGCCAATTCACAGAAAGTCGCGGTTCCATTGCACGAACTCCTGCACGATCCCGAGTTCCGCTCAGCCAAGAAGAAAATTCCGTTGGCACTGGGCAAGGATGTGTATGGCAAGACGGTCATCGGGGATCTCGCGGCGATGCCTCATTGTCTCGTCGCAGGCGCCACCGGCTCCGGCAAGTCGGTGTGCATCAACTCGATCATCGCCTCGATGCTGTTCAAATTTGGTCCCGACGAATTGCGGTTTATCATGGTCGATCCGAAGGTGGTCGAAATGCAGATGTATAACCGTTTGCCGCATCTCGTTGTTCCTGTCGTCACCGATCCAAAGAAAACCGTGGCGGCTCTCAAGTGGGTGGTCAATGAGATGGAAAAACGCTACCGGATTTTTGCCAAAGAGGGTGTCCGGAATTTCGACAGTTTTAACAATCGGCCGAAAAAGGAAAAACCTGCTCCCGTCACCGCAGATGCGGAAATTGAAATTCCTGATGAGCCAGGTGATTTTGCCGACACCGACGGGGGGTTGGATGTGGTGCCGAATGGATTGGATTCGTCCGTCCCGGCGAGTCATCAGCCGCCGCCATGGTCGATTGATGAAGTGGATGATGAGCAAATGGATTCAATGGCGGCCGCTCTCGCATCCGGCGAACTCGGAGCCGAGGCTGATGAGGATGATGCTGAGTTTCAAGTCGAGGAAGATCGGATTCCCGATCGGTTTCCGTATATTGTCGTGTTGATCGACGAGTTGGCGGATTTGATGCAGACTGCGCCCGCCGATGTTGAGATGTGCATCGCGCGCATTGCTCAAAAAGCTCGAGCCGCAGGGATTCACCTTATCATCGCCACTCAGACGCCGCGCGCCGATGTGGTGACCGGCATCATCAAGGCCAATATTCCTTGCCGGATTGCCTTCCAAGTTTCGTCCGCGCTCGATTCCCGCGTTATACTGGACGTCAAGGGTGCTGACAAGTTGGTGGGTAAGGGCGACATGCTCTATCTCCCGCCCGGCTCCGCCAAATTGGAGCGTGCGCAGGGCGCTTACGTCACGGATGCCGAAATTGAACGCATCATCGACCACTGTGCGGCGCAAGGGAAACCTAGGTTTGAAACCGACATTCATGCCTCGCTCAACAGCGATGACTCCGATGAAGACGATGATGTTTCGGACGCTGACGAGGAATTGATCATGAAATGCATCGAGGTAGTGCGTCAGGAGCAGAAGGCGAGCACATCGCTGCTGCAACGCCGTCTTCGCCTTGGATACACCCGCGCCGCCCGGATGGTCGATATCCTCGAACAACGTGGTATTGTTGGTCCGGGCGATGGCGCGAAGGCTCGCGAAGTCTTTCTCAAGTGAGTGTTCTGCGGGTTTCGGCCGTGAAATCGAAAAAATCGTTATTTTCCGATTGTCAAAGCCCGGTCGCCCGCTCTTACTTCCGCCCCGCCCGCAAGGGCG
>CAYRLT010000019.1:0-2112 GCA_964425095.1 uncultured Luteolibacter sp. | reverse complement strand
CGCATCCGCTGAAGAATCAGGTGTTGGTGCGGCGTCATTCCGACGTGCTCGCGGAACTGTGCATGCAAATACGATGCGCTGAGGCCGAAGCGCGCGGCCAGATCCTCCACGCCGAGCGGTTCGGCGTAGTGGCGGTCCATGTGGCTCATCACGCTCGCCACGAGCGGAGGAATCGACCGGTGCTTTACGCTCCGCTGGAATTCCTCCAACCGGAAACGAAACTGGCTCCAGATCAGGTCGCCCAGCACTCCGTGATCGAGATCGGTGTGGTGAAATGCGAAGAGAATCTCCTCCGAAAACCGCAGCGCCTGGCTCACGACCGCCCACTGAAAAACGCGTGGCCAAGCAAAACGCTGCGACAGCCGGTCCAGACGGTAGCGCACAGTCATGCAGGCGTAGTGTCCATCGCCCGGCGTCCGACTGACGGTTGATTGGCCGGGGTTGTGGGCGAACACCGCTCCCACGCCGTGGAGATCGTTTCCGCCAGGCGAATAAACTGCACCTTCGGTGATGAGCTCGAACAGCAGATAATTTTCGGGAATGACCAAGGGCCTGTCCGCCCCGCCAGGCCCGCTGATATAGTGGCCCACGCTCTCCAGGGCCGTCTTCACTCTAGCACCATCAATCATAGCTTTTGTCAATTTTCTCCCGGGAAGATTCTGATATTATGAGCGCCTTCCCGCAGGCCACACCTGTTTTCATCAACTTCCTACAATACAACCCAGCATGATTCCACAAATTACCGTTCAACTTTACAGCGTCCGCGACCAAGCCGCCGCCGACTACGAAGGCACCATCCGCGCCATTGCTGCCATGGGATTCGGCTGCGTGGAGCCGGCTGGGTATCCAGGCTCATCCGCAGCGAAGGCCGCAAAGCTATTCCAAGAACTTGGCCTCAAGGCGCCAACCTGCCACGGCGCTCTGCCGGTGGGAGACCAAAAGAACGCTGTGATCGAGGAGGCACTGCTTCTCGGACACGAAGCGATCATCACCGGCTGTCCGCCTGATTTTAAGGCGAATTTCGCATCGGCTGATGCGGTCAAGGCCACCGCGGAACTTTATTGCGAAGCGGCCACAAACGCCGCCGCCCATGGCCTACAGATCGGCTATCACAACCACGACTGGGATCTGATCGATGTCGACGGGACGCCGGGCTACCGGATTTTTCTGGAGAACACGCCGGATACCGTCCTGTGGGAAGCGGACGTCTTTTGGGTCGCGAAAGCCGGGCTCGATCCCGTCGCCTTCCTCAATGAGATCGGCCCACGCGGCAAGGTGCTCCATTTCAAAGATGGAGTCATCAGCGCCTCCGATACTTTCACCGAAGCCGAGACGGAGAGCGGCAAGACCATGGTCAGCAATTCCTCACCCTTCCTTCCTGCGGGCACCGGCCAGGTGGACCTGCAAGCAGCCTCGAAAGCCGCAACCTACGCGAAATACATCGCCGTCGAACTCGACAGCTACACCGGCGACATGATGAAGGCTATTCAGGAAAGCTACCATTACCTCACGAGCACCGGCATCGCCCGCGGCAACAAATAAGGGCCAACCATGCAAAACAAATCCAAAGTCCGCATCGGCATTATCGGTTGCGGAAACATTTCCCAAGCCTACTTCAACGGGGCTAAACTTTTCGAGGTCCTTGAAGTGGTCGCCTGCGCCGATCTCAACCCAGAAGCCGCCAAGGCCAAGGCCGCAGAAAACGGCTGCGTGGCCCAGACGGTGGACGAGTTGTTGGCGAATCCCGACGTGGATCTGGTCGTCAATCTTACCATCCCGGCGGTCCATGCTGAGGTCAGCCTGGCAGCGCTCAATGCCGGCAAGCACGTGCATTGCGAAAAACCGCTGGCGGTCCATCTCGAGGATGCCAAAAAAGTGATCGACCTTGCCGGAGAAAAAGGGCTGCTCGTGGGCTGCGCGCCGGACACCTTTCTCGGAGCCGGACTCCAGACCGCACGAAAAATGGTGGATGACGGATGGATCGGAAAAGTTTTCAGCGGCACGGCGTTCATGATGTCCCGCGGCCCGGAATCTTGGCACCCGAACCCTGCATTTTTCTACGAGGTCGGTGGCGGCCCCATGTTCGACATGGGCCCTTATTACATCACAGCA
>CAYRLT010000018.1:0-3477 GCA_964425095.1 uncultured Luteolibacter sp. | reverse complement strand
AGTCTCGGATCCGCGCTATAAGGTGCAGTTATTTTTGACGAATCCGAATTACCCGGGGTCAGCAAACGCTCCGGCGAACACCCCGATTGCCAACAGCATGCAAACTGTGCAGATGAATATTGTGAAGATGCCCGGAGAGTCCGCATCCAATCGATACACAGTTCAGGTTCCAAATTCAGGTAATTAAGCCATGCAGCGTTTGCCTCCCCCACCTTTGGATAAAGGATTTCCCTTGCACTCCGCTCAGACGACAAGCCGGGAGGCGTTCACAATTCTGGAGATTCTGGTTGCGACGACGATCCTTGCCATTCTTTTGGTGCTGTTGTTATCCACGATCTCAGCGGTGTCCACGACGTGGCGGCGTTCCACCGAAAAAATCCAATCCTTCCAGGGAGCACAGTTGGCGTTCGATTCGATCACCCACAACCTCAGCCAAGCCACGCTTAACACCTACCTCGACTACGATAACGCAACCACCCCTCAAAGGTATCTGCGGAAGTCGGAGCTGATGTTCATCTCCGATGCGGCCGGCAGCAATGCCATGCCTGGCGCGACGAATACTGGGCAGGCGATCTTTTTTCAGGCATTTCTGGGCTACTCGACGAACGCGAATTACTCCGGACTGGAGTCGCTACTCAACCCGTGTGGGTATTTTGTAAGCTTCACGACAAACAATGCCATCCCGGCTCATGTGACCGGAGGAAATAATCCGTATCGCTACCGATTGATGCAACTCTTGGTGCCGTCGGAGACGAATGGGATCTACCAAGGGAGCTACGGGTCAACGGGGTGGTTTACCTCCTATACAAATGAGGCTAGGCCGGTCGCGGACAACGTCATCGCCCTCATCGTGCGGCCGCAAGATCCCGGAACCAGCGCAGCGGGCGCGCCGAACAACGCCTATGCCTACAACTCCACTCTCAACGCAATGAACAACCCCCAACCCGTCACCGCCAACCAACTGCCGCCGGTCGTGCAGGTGACGATTGTGGCGATCGACGAATCTTCCGCCAAGCGGCTGGAAAATGGAGCCAGCCAGCCTACTGCGATCACGGACGCTCTGGGCAACAGATTCACCGATCCGGCAAGCTACCAGACCGACCTGGATGCCCTCACCGGCAGCCTGAATTCGAACCGCATCAACTACCGCGTCTTTTCCAGCGCGGTTCCAATCCGGGAGTCCAAATGGACCAAGTGATTTCCGGATTCTCCAAGGAGCACATACGACCCGCATGGCGAGGTCGTCGACCCACGTCCAACCCGCCTGAACGGGTCGCTTGCTGGCCTCCCTGCCTTTTCTCTCATCGAGCTCCTCACGGTCGTTGCGATCTTGGGCATCATGGCGACACTGATCCTGCCTGCGGTCGGCTCGATCCTACGCGGATCGAATCTGAACCGCGGCGGACAGATGATCAGCGATCAGCTTTTCATGGCCCGACAGGAGGCCGTGAGTAAAAACCGTGATGTCGAAGTCCGGTTCTACAATCTGACGAACGGGATGTTTCCAGGGTGGCGAGGCATCCAGCTTTGGCGGATCGAGCAGACTCCGACCGGACCGGTCACGAATTCTTCCAGCCGCGTCACCGTGCTTCCTGATGGGATCGTGATGGCGAGCAACAGCCTGTCTCCGCTCATTACGGAAAGTTCGGGCGGAACGGAGACGCATGCCGTATACGGCACAATGGCATATAAAGCCTTTCGATTCCGCGGCGATGGATCCTTGGAAACCTCTGTGGGAACCAATAATTATGTCACCCTCCAAAACGCCAGCGACACAGGGAATCCCCCGGCAAATTATTATACGATTCAGATCAACCCGCTCACCGGAAAATCCGGCGTCTTCAGACCATGAGAAAGCCCACTCAATTACCCGGAGGAGAATTTTCAAGCACTTCTTCTGCAAATAAAAGCGATAGTTCCAGATTCACGCCAGACGTCGCGTCACGCTTGGCTCCATTCCAAATTCCAAATTCCCAATTCCTCCTTGCTGACAAGGTGCGCCAACCTGGCGGCTTCGCCCTCGTTTTTGTCTTGGGAATCATCGTTCTGCTGGTTGTCCTGATCGTCGGCTTTGTTTCCAGCGCCGGGACGCAACGGGCGGCCTCGGCGGGGTTTCGCGCGTCAGTTTCGACGCGTCAGTTGGCGGATACCGCCGTGAGCCTGGTGCAAGGGCAAATCAACATCGCCACCACGCAGGGCTCTGCCGTGGCTTGGGCATCCCAACCAGGCATGGTGCGGACGTTCAACAATACGAATGGAAATCTGATCAACGCCTACAAGCTCTATTCAGCGACAGAGATGATTGGCAATTCGCTCAGCTTCGATGCGAGCGGAAAACTTACGGCAGATTATCCTCCGGACACTTGGGCAGCAGACTCGGCCATCTGGACCGATCTGAACGCGCCTGTCGAAGTCAATGGGGTCAAAAATTTCCCCATCCTCGACCCTTCATCCCTCGGTTCTGCGCAAGCGCCCCAGGGATTCGAAATCACCGACGCCCCAGGGGTAAATGCCTATCAATCCGCCCCCATGCCGGTGCGCTGGCTCTACGTGCTGAGTGATGGCAGCGTGGTTGCGCCGACGGAGACGACGGGGAAAACGGCAACCGTCCCGGGCGCTGGCAGCAGCAACCCTATCATTGGCCGCGTTGCCTTTTGGACCGATGACGATACTTGCAAGGTCAACATCAACACCGCCAGCGAGGGCACTTACTGGGATACGCCGCGCTCAGCGACCACGCAGGAGTATAATTTCGCAAAGATGCAACCTGTGAACAATGAGTTCCAGCGCTATGCCGGACACCCCGCGACCACCAGCCTCACTTCGGTCTTCCCCAAGCCGGGTGTTGGCTATACGGACAAAACGTGGGCGGAACAGATCTACACCCTCATCCCGCGCGTGCGCGCTGGAGGATCGAACGTGGGAACGACCCTGACCACAACCACAAATGCCACTATAATCACGCCGGATAGCGATCGGCTTTATGCCAGTTTGGATGAGCTGCTTTTCAAGCCGGACCGAGGTATCAATGCGGCCGGCCTTTCGAAGTCGCAGCTCGAGCAAACGAAGTTTTTCCTCACCGCCCGCAGCCGGGCACCGGAAACCAATCTCTTCAATCTGCCGCGAGTGGCGATGTGGCCGGTTTACAGACTGGGCCTAAACGGCACACCTACAAGTGCCTACACGACCGCCTTCGACCGCCTCATCGCCTTCTGCGCATCGACGGGAGTCGTCGGCAGTTCCACATATCGCCCCTACATTTTTCAGCGTGGCAACGCCACTAGCACGACCGCTGATATCAGTTTGCCACGCAATGGGGAACTCCTCAGCTATCTATCTTATCTGACCAGGCAGGCGACTCCCGGGTTTGGAGGAAGCTTCGCGACAAAATACCCGCTCGATAGCGAACAGATCCTCACCGAAACCTTCGACTACATCCGCTCGGTGAATCTTCTGGACAATGCCGTGACTGTAGTA
>CAYRLT010000017.1:0-1857 GCA_964425095.1 uncultured Luteolibacter sp. | reverse complement strand
GCCCGGTTCATTTGGATCAGTTTGCGCAATGCCACGCGCGTGATTGCGCTGAAGCGTCGATTGGCTTCGCTCTGAAACAGCTCCTGAGTATCCCGGTCTGCGAAGGATTGGATCATGGTTTTAGGATTGAGCGTGAGGAGACCAAGATGCCGGGAGGCGAGACGCCTCTCGGACGGCCTGTGGCGGGACGCCGCAGCTACTTTTTGGCGCTTGTTAGGCGGCGGGGTATTCCGATCAACCGCCGGTGCGTGGGGGACGCTTCTTTTTGGATTCCGGGGTCACGTCGCGCATGCCGCCGGGAGCGGTGCCGCCTGGTTGGCGGGCTTTTTGGGCCTTTTGGAGTTCCGCTTGTTTTTCGGCCATGCGTTGGACCCAGGATTGTTTGCCGGCGCCCTTGACGGGTTTGAGCTCGGGTTCCGGCACTTTGCTCATCAGCCAGGTTTGGCCGATCGAGAAGATGTTTTGGGTGGTCCAGTAAAGGGCGAGGGCGGAGGCGAAGTTATAGCAGAAGAAAAAGAACATGAAGGGCATGAACATCATGATGCGCTGCTGCATTTTATCGCCAGTCATCGGCGTCATTTTCATTTGGATGAAACTTGAGATCGCCATGACCACAGGCAGCAAGTTGATCGGGACACCGCTCACATGCCAGAGTGTGTCCGGTTGTGAGAGGTCGTCCACCCAGAGGAATCCTTGGCCACGGAGTTCCACGGCATATTGCAACATCCGGTAGAAGCCGAAGAAGATTGGAATTTGGATGAACATCGGCAGGCAGCCGCCAAGTGGGTTGATGCCGAATTTCCGATAGAGTCCCATCGTCTCGGTGTTGAGCTTGTTCGGATCGTCGCCGTATTTTTCCTTCAGCTTCTCCATCTCCGGCTTGAGCTTGGCCATCCGCTTCATCGTGTGGGTGGACTTGGCGTGAAGCGGCCAGATGATGAAACGCACGGTGATGGTGAGCAGGATGATGGCGAGGCCCCATGACCAGTTTCTAGCAATTCCGTCGAGCCAGCTGTGATAGGTGTTGAGCAGGAAATTGAGTGGACGAGAGACAAACCAGAACCAGCCGTATTGCATCACATCGCCCCAGCCTTCGCCCCAGTGCTTGTCCATATTGCGGAGCAGCGGGTTGTGTTTTGGGCCGATGAAGATCCGGAAACTGTAGGATTTGAGTTGGGTGGGATTGAGGGTTTCGGATGGCAAGCGGAGGCCGGCGCGGACGGAGGTCACGGGTTTTTGACCGTTAGGAATGTTGACGGATTCGGACTTCGCCCACATTGAGGTGGCGATCGGATCCTTGGGCCGCAAGACGGTGGCGAAGAACTGGTTGGTCACACCGGCATATTGGATTTGCTCGCCCTCCGGGCTGTTGACGATGGATTTCGCGGAGCCGAACATGCCGCCCTTGAAGGTGCCGCCATCGGTGAAATTGATTCCGCCATCTTCGCGCCAGAAGAAGCCGGTCTGCTGCGGGACTTCCGCTTGATAGAGGGGCGCTGCCTCACCGAGGAAAATGCTCCATTGGTTGAGGTTGAGGGCAAGAGTGGCGGCGTTTTCGAGTTGGAGATCAAAATCGAGCAGATAGTGACCGCCGGGTTCGTCGCTTTGGATGAGAGTGAAGGTTTTCTTGGCGATTAGACCGGAGGGAAGCTTGGCGATGTAAACGGCTTTGACTCCATCGGTCGATTCATCGGCCTTGTAAGCATAAGGGATGTTTTCGAGGATTTCACCGGCACCGGCGAGTCCGCCGATGGGGCCGCTTCCAAAGCGGTTGATCTTGATGCGGGAGTCTTTGCTGCCGACATCGAATTCATTCTGGATTTCAGCGAACTTAATCCCGCCGCCGATGTTGGAGAG
>CAYRLT010000016.1:0-5485 GCA_964425095.1 uncultured Luteolibacter sp. | reverse complement strand
CCCCCACGATGATTCGGTCACGACTTCTCAGTTGCTTGGCAAATCCATTCGGACGGTACCCGAGGGCTTCGGCCGCCGCCATCACTTTTTGAGTGGTTGCCGCACTGTGCTTGGCCTTGCCACCGAGAATTCTCGATACCGTCATGACCGAGACCTTGGCATGCGCGGCGACATCCCGAATGCTTGGGCGAGTCTTCATGATTTACCGCCCGATCGCGGGGCATTTTCCAGAAATGGTGTTGACGTAAACATGACGATTGTTAGGGTTCCTTTCGCGAACCAAGCTCATGGCAGGTTGCACGTGGTGGATTTTAGACGCCGGGGCCACGCTGTCAACGACCCGAGAAGTCGGGGAAGTAAAATTTCATCAAATCCATGCCGACAGAAACCACCAAGCCCACTACCGAATGCGAGGGAAATGAAGCGGGCAAACCAAAAAGCCAATCGGCCGCCAAGATAGCTGGAGCTTCAGTGAGCCTGACGGGAAATTGGGCGCTTTTTTTTACCGATGGGGACCAGCCACCCGATTCGCAGGATGGTTCCGGCATCAATTGCGTTGTCCCCGGAGGGATTCATGCCGCGCTGGTGGCAGCTGGCAAAATGGCGGACATATCAGAGGAGCTTGGGTTCATCGAGGCCATGCAGTGGGAGGGACAGCACAAGTGGTTGTTTAAAGATTTCAGCTGGGCGGGTGCCGAACAGGGCGATTCCGTATGGCTGGTGTTTCAAGGCGTGGATCCGCAGTGCGAGGTTTACCTGAACGGAAAGTTGATAGGCTCACACCGCGGCATGTTCGGTGGCCCGAGCATCGAAGTTACCCGTTTTCTCCATAATGGCACGAACCAGATACAAATCCACATTTCCCCGGAGAAGTTGGCAACGGATGCCGTAAGGCAATCGCTGCTCGCCGGGCGCCCGCATCAGGTGGATCATCCTGGTGGCGACAGCTACCTGAAGCCGTCGCAAATGCTTGGCGGAAACGATTTTCCACGCGTCATTTCCGCAGGCATTTGGCAGCCGGTGTGCTTGGAGACGCGCAAGCTCAACGCGGTGGCGGATGTCTGGGCGGAAACCAAGCGAATCCATGGCAATGCTGCGGAAGTATTGATCCATGGCAGGCTGCATGGCGAGTTGGGCGATGAGCCCGTCGAGCTTCGGATCTGCACTCCCGATGGAAATACCTGCGGCGAATGGATTGTGCTGACCGATGCTTTCGGCACGTTCCAACTTCGCGTTACCATTGATTCCGCGCAACTCTGGTGGCCAAATGGATCGGGGGAGCAGCCGCTCTACGAACTCTTCGCAGCTGGACCCGCAGGCCTACCCATCCGCCGCAAGACCGGCATCCGCACCCTTGAATGGAAGCGCAACACGGGAACGGACTCCGATCTGACAATTACCGTGAACGGCGTGCCAATATTCGCACGCGGTGGCAACTGGCCGACGCTGGACAAGACGCTGGATTTCACCAACGCCAGCGAACGTTACAGGTGGATGCTCGGCTTGGCGCGCGACGCTAATGTTAACGTCATCCGATTCTGGGGTGGCTATGTAAGGGAGTTGGATGATTTCTATGATCTTTGCGACCGCTTGGGAATTCTGGTGCTCCACGATTTCCCCGTGGCCAATTCGGTCAACGCGCAAAATGTGGATCGTGAGATTTACTCCCACCAGGTGCGCACGATCGTTCGTCAACTGCGATCCCATCCGTGCATCGCCGCATGGATGGGCGGCAATGAGTTGCGGCAATGCGAGATCCCCGGCAATCCGATGGATCATCTAACCGCCTTGGGCGGAAAGATCGCCAGCGAGGAGGACCCCGGACGCCGGCATTTCGCGAGTTCGTATCTTCTAGGTTCGGGATTCACCGACGAATATGACCACTATGGCCGACGCTCGGAAGCGCTCGATGCGCTGAAGGGCGCGCTTGCCGCAGAGCCGAAGTTCAGCGTGGAATTCAACAGCGGAACCCATACTTCTTTTGTGGCGTCCGAGGGGCTCGTCGAGAAACTTATGCCGCTTTCAGGCGGCGCGTGGCCGCCCTCGCCTGCAGTGCATCTCCGCAAGATCAATACCTCTCCGTGGTCGCAGCAATTCATGGCCGGCACCCTGCCTGCGCGCGGAACCTCCGCCGACGCGGCCCCGTATCGCTCATGGGAGGAGCTTTCTTACTATTCCGACCTTTTCAACGGCTTCGCCGTCCGCGCCCAGATTGGCAACTGGAGGAGCCGGCTCTTTCATTGCTCGGGTGCGCTCGTCTGGTGCTGGAACGACCAACAGGCGATGTTCGGATGGGCCGCCGTGGATTACTTCGGCGCACCAAGGGCTCTCTACTATTTTCTCAAACGTGCCTTCGCGCCGGTTGCGGCAAACTTCCGCTACCTCACGCCGGAACTCGATTTCCGTGAGCGCATCCGCTCGGGTGTCTCGGTCGTCAACGAATCGGGCCGCACGCTGCGCAACTATTCAGTGCGGGTCGGCATCTACAACAGCGACCTCACACCGATCATGACCATCGGCCCCGAGAGCGAGCAAGGGACTATGCGCTCCGGTGAAAAATTGCGGCTGCACACCTCTGCCCGTGAAATCGAAAGCGCAAGCGCTCTAGAGACGATCGACCTCAACGGTGTCGGCTATCTATTCCCGTTGTTCGAGCAATGTGGCATCACTCCTTGCGATATCGATACCGAACAGAAGGCCGACCGAAGGTTCTTCGGGATCATGGTTTCCCTGCATGATGCGGAGGAGCGGCTCATCAGTCGCGAGTTTTATCCATTCAACTTTGCCTGGCATGACAACGAGGACGTCCGCAAGCTGCCACAGGCGGAGTTGTCCGTCGAAAACAGGCACCTGAGCAACGGCGTGGTCTCATACGAAGTGACCAACCGCTCGGACGTTCCAAGTTTGTGGACCCGTTTTTTACTCGATGGCATACCGACCGGCGATTACGTGCTAAATGACAATTGGATGTGCATCCTGCCCGGTGAATCCGTGATTCTTGCCGCCACGCCGCGCCATTCCCCCTTCGCGGCGATTCCCGAACTCCGCTGGCGTGCGGTCAATGCATTTGGTTCGGACGATCACCAAAAGCCGACTATATGACATCATCCGAAAGCGGTCCATTGACCAGGGGCAGCCTCATCTACAGCAAGCGCGGGTTGATCTCGCTCTTTTTTTGGATTCTCTGGGGGGATTTCTGCCTGCAGTTCATGGGCATCGTCGTGCAGAGTGTTTTACCCCTGATGATGGCTCAGTGGAAAGCCCCGGCGATTTTCATCGGCTTGTTCGTCACCACCATTCCGGCATTCCTCAACTTCCTGATCACCCCCTTGGTGAGCATCTGGTCGGACCGCCATCGCGGCAAGTGGGGGCGGCGGATTCCGTTTCTTTTGATTCCAACGCCTTTCGTAGTCCTTTTCCTGCTGGGCATTGCCGGAACGGAGCGTTTGGCCCATGGACTCCAAGCCCTGATGGGAGGAGCGTGGAGTTTTGAAGGGTGTCGACTGGGGGTTCTGGGAGTCATGGTTGTCGCCTTTCAAGTCGCAAACATGGTGGTGAGTTCGGTATATTATTATCTGTTCAACGATGTGGTGCCTGAGTCCCGGATGGGGCGTTTTCTCGGGCTGTTCCGCATCGTTTCCATTGCGGCCGGGGCGGCCTTCCAATTCTTTGCCTTCCCTCACGCCGATCATTACGCAGCGGAGATTTTCGGATGGAGCGCGTTGCTTTACGGCGTCGGATTTGGCTTGATGTGTTTGAAGATCCGCGAAGGAACCTACCCGGAGCCGGAGCAACTGAAGGAGAAGCATCCTTTCCACATTGCCTTCAACCTGCTCCGGCAATGCTTCGGCACGAGATTCTTCCGCACTTATGCCATATTCAACGGAGCGTTCACCTTTTCGATGGCATGGAACCCTTTCATTCAAGTCATGCTTGTCAACGTCGGCTTGAGCTACAAGCACGTTGGTATCCTGATGGGAATTTCAAGCTGCGTCTCGGCGGCGATATCTTATCCGGCCGGCATACTCGTGGACCGGTTCAGGCCATTCCGCGTCGCCATCTGGGGAATCTCACTTTTTGCCCTCTCGCAACTGCTCTACCTGCCGGTCTTCTCAAGCATCGGCGGCGGGCAGAATACCATCTGGATCATGGGGGCAGCCATTCTCGCAAGCTCGGTGGGTTTGAGTGTTTTTCAAGGCGCGGCCATGCCGCTGCATATGTATGTATTTCCCGCTGAAAAATACGGCCAGTTTTGCGGGTCCGTGGGCATCGTCAATGCCCTCGCATCGATGTTAGGCGGTGTTGCCGCAGGCGGGCTGACATTGATGGTTCAGAAACTCTTCGGGGAACGAGGCTCCTGGCTATTCGCTCCCGTTGGCATGTTACTATCGTTGTCGCTGTGTCTTGGACTTCTGCTGCACTCTCACCGGTTGTGGCGCGGGCAGAAGGCCTGAGAAGGCCCCTCGAACCAGTCGCTGGAGGCAAAAAAGCGGATGAATGGAAGGTCATGTTTGGCTCACTGCGCTGCAGCAGCCCTAAGATCCTCGATCGGAACGAACTCCACTTTGAGATTTCCCATCTGCCGTTCGTAGGCAGTTTTCACATGGGGAGCGATTACGAGATTTCGCCCAACGGGGTAAGCCTCGCGAAATGTTTTCAAGCCATTGACATCAAAGGCTTCAGGGTTCCACTTGCAATTGATCGCATCGACCCTGCCTCGCGACTTCACGCCCTGATTCGTCGCGCCAAGGGCACTTGCTTCCATGCACGGTCAAGCCGACCCATCCAAAATGGCCGATCAATCATAACGAAACCAGACTTTACACCATACGCGGAGGATGCAAAGTGTGTATTAAAATCTAGCTTTTTAGAAACTTCAGGAAACCGGGCAAAATCTGCTGTTTGAGCATCAATCGTTCAGCCTAAGAGCCGTTGCATGTCATCTGCCGACAGGGCGCACCACTCGCCCTCTTCCAGGTCCTCCGGCAATTGCAGGCCGCCGATGGAGATGCGCTTGAGGGCCACCACATGATTGCCTGCTGCGGCGAACATGCGGCGAACTTGGTGATAGCGGCCTTCGTGCAGGGTGACGAGCGCCTCGCATTCGCCGAGTTTTTCAAACTGCGCCGGAAGCAAGGGTTTGGTTTCGCCATTGAGCATGAACGTGCCCGAGGCAAAGAGCGCGGCTTCATGACCTTCGAGAGGACGCGCGAGCGTGGCACGATAGACTTTGTGGCAGGCGGACTTCGGGTGGATGATCTTGTGCAGCAGCTTGCCATCATCGGTCATCAGCAAGAGCCCGGTCGTGTCCTTGTCGAGGCGGCCGATGCAGTTGAGGCCCGGATTGCGATGGGCGAAGCGCTCGGGCAAAAGATCATAGACTGTTGATCCCGGATCATCGGCGCTACAGGTGTAGCCATCGGGCTTGTTGAGCATGATCGTGAGAGGAAACTCCGGATCGAGAGGCTCGCCACGAAAGCGGATT
>CAYRLT010000015.1:0-4996 GCA_964425095.1 uncultured Luteolibacter sp. | reverse complement strand
GCGCTACGCGGGCCTTGAATTCTGGTTCGTGTCTTCTTCGTTTTGCTTTCATTTTGTGTGGTTCAGGTTCGGGTTAATGCCCGCCCCCGGCCACCACAATCATAGCTTAGCTCCTGGCCCGATTTTCGGGGTCCGCCTCAGATGTCCCTTGGACGGACTGGGACTGCAAGTCCCAGCTACTACAGATTGGAAAACTCGGGACAGGATGTCCCTTGGACGGACTGGGACTGCAAGTCCCAGCTACTACGGATTGGAAAACTTGGGACAGGATGTCCCTTGGACGGACTGGGACTGCAAGTCCCAGCTACTGTGTATTGGATTACTCGCGTGACACGCTGATGGAGTGGCCGTGGGATTTTAGGAGGGCGTGTTGGCGGGCGGTATTGAGATCGGAGGCGATCATTTCGGCGCACATTTCCTCGACGGTGATTTCCGGGGTCCAGCCGAGTTTGGCTTTCGCTTTCGAGGGATCGCCGAGTAGGGTTTCGACTTCGGCGGGGCGGAAGTAGCGGGGATCGACTTTTACGATGACGTCGCCGGGTTTCAGGGCGGGTGCTTTGGAGGGATCGGTGATGGCGCTGACGGTTGCGGTTTCATCTGTGCCGGAGCCGTTGAAAGCGAGGGTGATGCCGGCTTCGGCGGCGGACATGCGGACAAAATCGCGGACGGAGATTTGTTTGCCGGTGGCGATGACGAAATCGTCGGGATGTTCTTGTTGGAGCATCATCCACTGCATGCGGACGTAGTCCTTGGCGTGGCCCCAGTCGCGGAGAGAGTCCATGTTGCCCAGGAACAGGCAGGAGTCGAGGCCTTGGGCGATGTTTGCGATGCCGCGGGTGATTTTGCGGGTGACGAAGGTTTCGCCGCGGCGGGGGGATTCGTGGTTGAAGAGGATGCCGTTGCAGGCATACATGCCGTAGGCCTCGCGGTAGTTCACGGTGATCCAGTAGGCATATAATTTGGCGACGCCGTAGGGAGAGCGCGGGTGGAAAGGAGTGGTTTCCGTTTGTGGGGTTTCTTGGACTAGGCCGTAGAGTTCGGAGGTGGAAGCTTGATAGAAGCGGGTGGTTTTTTCCATTCCGAGGAAGCGGATGGCTTGGAGTAGGCGCAGTGTGCCGAGTGCATCGACATCGGCGGTGTATTCCGGGGCTTCGAAGGAGACTGCGACGTGGGATTGCGCGCCGAGGTTATAGACTTCGTCTGGTTTTACCTCACTGAGTATGCGGGTGAGGTTCGAGCTGTCAGTTAGGTCGCCATAGTGCAGGCGGAAGCGTGAGTTTTCGACGTGTGGGTCCTCGTAGATGTGATCGACGCGTTGGGTGTTGAAGAGTGAGGCGCGGCGTTTGATGCCGTGGACTTCGTAGCCTTTTTCGAGGAGGAGTTCGGCGAGGTAGGAGCCGTCTTGGCCGGTGATGCCGGTGATTAGTGCGCGTTTCATGGGGGATGGTGGGAAGTTGCCGGTTATTGGGGGAGAAGAATGGGAGTTATGGGAGAAATGGGAATTATGAATGATGTTACAATCTTGCTGCTCCGGTGGTGAGGGAGGAAAGGAAGTCTTGATAGGCGGCGGCGAGGCCTTCGCGGAAGGGGACGGTGGGTTGCCATCCGGTGGATTTGATTTTGGATATGTCTAGCAGCTTGCGTGGGGTGCCGTCGGGCTTGGTGGGGTCGGTTAGAATATTGCCGGTGAAGCCGGTGGTTTCTGCGACGAGATTTGCAAGTTCGAGGATGGTGAGGTCGATGCCGGTGCCGACGTTCACCCAGTCTGGTGGGTTATCGAGATTGAGGAGGTGGAAGCAGGCGCGGGCGAGGTCGTCGGTGTGGAGGAATTCGCGGCGCGGTGAGCCGGTTCCCCAGATGGTGACGGAGGGGGCATTGCGTTCGGTTGCTTCGTGGAAGCGGCGGATGAGTGCGGGGATGACGTGGGAATTTTCCGGGTGGTAGTTATCGCCTGGGCCGTAGAGGTTGGTGGGCATGGCGCTGTGATAGAGCAGGCCGTGCTGGGTTCGGTAGTGTTGGCAGAGTTTGAGGCCGGCGATCTTGGCGATAGCGTAGGCTTCGTTGGAGGGTTCCAGAGGTGATGTGAGGAGGCATTCTTCCGGCATGGGTTGGGGTGCCAATTTCGGATAGATGCAGGATGATCCGAGGAAGAGCGCGCGGGGAACACCGGCGAGGCGGGAGCCTTCGATGAGGTTGGCGGCGATGGTGAGGTTTTCGTAGATGAAGTCTGCGGGGTAGGTGGAGTTCGCGTGGATTCCGCCGACTTTGGCGGCGGCGATGATGACGATGTCGGGTTTGGTGGACTCCAGGAAATCGAAGACGGCGGCCTGTTCGCATAGGTCGAGTGCGGCGCGGGTGGCGGTGAGTATGTGATAGCCGCCGCGATTGGTGGCTTCACGGACGAGGGCGGATCCGACCATGCCGCGATGGCCGGCGATGAATAGTTTTTTCATGGTAGAAGAAGGGTTAGGTGTAGCGGGTGATGAGTTTTTCGGCTTCGGTGAGGGCCATGGCGGTGACTTGGTCCATGTTGTAGTAGCGATAGGTGGCTAGGCGGCCGATGAAGCTGGTGTTTTTCTCGGTGGTGGCGAGTTCGGCGTATTTTTGATAGGCGGCGTGGGCGTCGGGGGCGGGGACGGGGTAGTAGGGTTCATCGTCGGGGGTCCAGTCCTTGGGGAATTCGCGGAGGATGGTGGAGGCGGCGATATTCTGGCCGGTGGCATGTTTGATCTCGACGATGCGGGTGAAGGGGACTTCGGCGTCGGGGTAGTTCACTTGCATGGCGGGTTGCCAGAAGCCGGGTTTGCCGGAGGTGGTTTCGCGCTGGTGTAGTTGATCGGAGTTGAATGATTCGTGTTCGAAGCGGAGCGAGCGGTAGGGCAGCGGGCCGAAGCGGCGTCCGAAGTATTCGTCGATGGCACCGGTGAAGATGAGATGTTTGTAATTGAAGCGGGACTTGGCCTCGGTGAAATCCATGCCGAGGTGAAGATCGATTCCCGGGGTTGCTACGAGCAGGTTTTCAAAGAGGGCGGTGTAGCCTTTGGCGGGGAGTGCTTGGAAACTTTCGGTTAGGTAGCGGTTGTCGCGGTTGGTGCGGATCGGAACGCGGCCGCAGACGGAGGCATCGAGATCGCGCGGGTGGCGTTTCCATTGTTTGAGTGTGTAGTTTTCGAAGAAGAGTTCGTAGAGTTCGCGGCCGACTTGAGAGATGATGACTTCCTCGGAGTTGGCTGGGTTTTGGATGGAGATGCGGTTTTTTTCCAGCCATGCGGCGAACTCTTCCGAGGTTGATGGTTTTCCGGTGAATTCCTCGAAGGTATTCAGGTTGATCGGGAAGCTCCAGTAGCGGCCTTGGGTGTGGCTTTTGATCTGATAGGAAACCTCGTGCCAAGCGGTGAAGCGCGAGAGGTAATCGACGATGCGCCGTGAATTGGTTCGGAAATAATGCGGGCCGTAGGGGTGGATCAGGACGCCGGCGGGATCGATGCGGTCGTGGGCGTTTCCGCCGAGGTGGTTTCGGCGATCGGCGACGGTGCATTTCCAGCCAGCGGAGGCAAGGCGCTCAGCGATGACGAGACCGGAAAAGCCTGCGCCGATGATGAGGAAGTCGGTGGAGGACATGGGGATGAGAAGAGGAGAAGTGATCAGTGATCAGTGAGCAGAGAAGAGGAAGACTCTGCGCGGTCTGAAGGTCTGAAGGTCTGAAGGTCTGAAGGTCTGAAGGTCTGAAGGTCTGAAGGTCTGAAGGTCTGAAGGTCTGCGCGGTCTGAAGGTCTGAAGGTCTGAAGAGAGAGACCATGGGTGGCATGGTAGAGCTTTGCGATTGCTCATTGGCTTTTTCATGGGCGGGCCGACGGGGGCTTTGCGGTCCCGGGAGGGCTTCGCGCTTTGGGTTTGGCTTTCTCAATTGCTCCACATTCGCACCGCCATACGGCGGATAAGTGGGCGCGCCCGGCGGTCACGCCCTACCGAGCCCCGATCCGCTATTCCTGATCCTTGATTTTTCGACGCTGCCGCCCTTGGTCGGGCTTTCCGTTCGGGAAAGAAACCAGATTGAATGAGGGGTGGGGTGTTTTGTGTCCGGCATGGTTGGAGCTGATGGTAGGGGAAAATCAGCGTGCTTGAGACAATTGGGGCAAATCAAGGGAGTGGGCGTCGGGGCAGGAGGAGTGAGAACAGATCCACGTCCACGGCATGTTCTTGGCCGAGGAATTCGAGCAGGACCTTGACCCGTTCTGCGGCGGGGGCGACGGAGATGATGGTGCCTTGCATGCCTTGGAGCGGGCCGTGGGCGATTTCCACCTCGTCGCCGACTTGGATGACAGGGGAGACGGAGAACGTTTCTTGGTCGTCAGTATTGGAGCGCTCGCGGATTTCCTTGCGTAGGGCATCGACGAAGTAAGCGGAGACTGGAGGGAATTCCGAGCCGAAGCGGACGAGGCCGCGGACGCCTTGGCAGAAGGTGACGGCGCGTTCCATCTCGGCGAGGTTGAATTTGGCGAGGAGGTAGCCGGGGAAAAGGGGTTCGACCCACCAGATTTTGCCACGTCGTGTGGCCTTTCGGTAGCGCAGGCGCGGGCAGAAAACTTCGATGCCTTCGAGTTCGCGCAAGTGTTCGGCTGCGATGTGTTCACGTTTGGTCTGCGTGCGCACGCAATACCATTCCGGGGTGTTGAGGTCGCTGGAGGTCATTGGCCGAGAAGTTTTTGAAGGATGGGAAGGACTTTGCCGCCGCTGCGCATCCAGTTATCGAGGCGGTCGATGCGGTCGCATAGGAATTCGCGGTGATCGAGGTCTTCGATTTGGCTGGCGGTCAGTGCGAGTTGGTTGATTTTGGATTTTCCGCTATCGAGGTGAGGGCGGATTTGTTCGCGGATGAAGCCGCCGACGAGACGTTTGAGTTCCACGGCGGGTTCGTAATAAGTGCGGCGTTCAGGGCTATCGTTACCATTGGCCTCGCGGACGGCGCCGAGGTTTTTGAGCATGCGGAGTCCTT
>CAYRLT010000014.1:0-5664 GCA_964425095.1 uncultured Luteolibacter sp. | reverse complement strand
GAGAATTTGTTTGAGGACGACCACATTGGCCCGGGTTGGTGTTTTTTTGTTCATTTCACCCTACCGAGTGGCAGGGATTTCAACTCAACACCAGCCCGCTTTTTCTCTCCCAGCTATGCCTTCCTGTGGGACGGTAGTGATTTATGTTCAAGGAATTTGTCAGAGCAATTGGGTTCAAATTTATCCTGAACCAAGTGATCCCGCTGTGTCATGAAATCTAAATATGGTAATGTAATACTGATTTGGACTATCCCAGTTTTATCAATTATTTTTTTATTAATCAGAATAATAAAAAAATATTTTGGGTGGTGAGTCGTACGCCTACGACACCTTGAATTGCACGATCTGTACATGGCCGAATTGACATCGGATGAGTTTTCCTAATTGTCATCGAAGTTATTTGGTTTGGTTTGCCACGCTGTCATCGTAATTTTTGGCGTAAGCGGGGTCCAAAGCGCCGTGCATAGGCATATGCTACGGCGGCTTCATAAGTCTCATAGTTTGCAGAACTATGAGACTTATGAAGTCAGGCTGCCTTGCTAACCTCTTTCCCGCTGCGGGCGTTGAGCCAATTGGCAGGGGTCAGTGTGATGGCGTCCTTGGCCAGCATCTGGGGCAGGCGGGTGAGCACGTCGATTAGGTATTCCTTGGGGTTGATTCCCAGGCGGCGGCAGTTTTCCACGATGGTGTAGAGGATTGCGTATCTTGAGTCTCTGAGGCGGATCATGCGGCTTTCGGCGGCACGCACGACTGGCCAAAGGAAAAGGCCGACGTGCAATTCGTCACCCTGCTCAAACGCATGGGACCACTCGTGGAGAAACACGGAGTCACCGTATTGCCGGAATCCACAAGAAATATTACCAAGCCGCCTTGAAGCCAACCAACGGCCGGAGGGGCGGGGCACCTGATTCGATCATGCGATTTGTCACATGATCGGCACTGACAGGTGCCTGAATCTGTGCTTTAATCCTACGCATGGATCTTCCCGAGGCACCCGCCACAGAACAAACGCGTGCGCACTTGGCTGCCGGGTGTGAGTCGATGAAGCAATTGCTCTCTGGCCTGCTGGATTCGAAAGGCAAGGTGGCGGAAGAAATCCATGCGATCCGCAAGTTGGGGAAATCGCTGCGCGGCGGATTTGCATTATTTGGTTTGCAAAAATCCTCGGCGCTCGAAATCCAGGCGATCGGAAGGCTTCTTTCAAACTCGCGGGATGCCTGCTCGCGCTTCAACACTTGGAACAAACTCGCTTGGAAAGAGGATCCCATGGTTTCGGCTGCCGTCGGCCTACTGCTTGAGCAGCATACGCACTCAGCAGCCCGCCGACCGCCCGCTGAAACCATCGCTTGGTGCCTGGCCAGGGTGGATGCGGCACTGGCAGAATTGCAGGCATTGCCCGAAAAAAATCTCGAAGACCTACTAACTACGGGCCTAGAAAAACTCAAAAAACGCGCCCTCAAACGCTGTGAGAAACTCAACCACCGCAGCGACGAGGATTTCCATGAAGCCCGCAAAGCCGTCAAAGCACTGCTCGGAGCAATCGGATTTCTACCGGAAGGCACCGCTCCGCTCGATCCGCAATTTCAGCATCTCGCAGAACTCTTGGGCGATGAGAACGATTTAGCCACACTCGCACGATGGCTGAAGCAGCACGGTTTCACCAATCGCTTCGCCCCGGATCTTTGCAGAACGGTCGACGAAGCCCGTTTGAAACTGCAACGGCGCGTGATCAAAGATGTGGGAAAGCTGTCATCGGCGGTCTCATCCTGAGGCAATCGCCGACAAATCGGCGATGACAGGACCAAAATCCGACGGATTTTCGAAGGAATTTTTCTAATTCCAGCGGGCGGGTGTTGCGTAAGGGGCGTTTTCAACTATGGAGGGGCAGTCCATTTCCTCCTGCAAACCATCCTTCACAATTTATCCAAATGCCCGCTCATCTTGACTTCTGCAGCCGCCACCTCGGTCCCGTCGGACCGGACCGTGATCAAATGCTTCGCGAAACGGGATACTCGTCGCTGACAGACCTCATCAACCATGCCGTGCCCGGCGGCATTCGCTCGGAATCCTCCCTCAATCTGCCGGCCGCCCGCTCCGAACATGACGCACTTGCCAAGTTGAAGGGCATCATGGGGAAAAACCGCGTGCTCAAGTCGTTCATCGGCCAAGGCTACTACGGCACCCACACGCCCGGCGTCATCCTGAGAAATATCCTCGAAAACCCGGGTTGGTATACGGCTTACACACCCTATCAGGCGGAAATCGCACAAGGCCGACTTGAGGCCTTGCTCAATTTCCAGACGATGATCACCGATCTCACCGGTCTGGATGTCTCCAACGCCTCACTGCTCGATGAAGGCACTGCCGCCGCCGAGGCGATGAGTCTCGCTCTCGCCGGAAAACCCAAAGGCCGGGCGATCTTTGTTTCCGACCGCATCCACCCGCAAACGCTTGATGTGGTCGTCACCCGCGCCGAACCCCTCGGCATCGAGGTGATTACCGGCGATTGGGAAACCACCGAAATCCCGGCAGACGGCAGCGTGTTCGCCGTGTTGGTGCAATACCCGGACACCCGCGGGCGCATCGACGATTTCACCAATTTCTTCGCCAAGGCCAAAGCCGCCGGAGTCGTCACCATCGTAGCCGCGGACTTGCTTGCCCTCACGGTGCTGAAAGCCCCCGGAACCTTCGGCACGGATATCTGCATCGGCTCTTCCCAACGCTTCGGCGTGCCCATGGGCTTTGGCGGACCCCATGCGGCGTTCATGGCTTGCACCGATGCCCTCAAACGCAAAATGCCCGGCCGCCTCATCGGCGTCTCCATCGATTCCCGCGGCAAACCCGCTTACCGCTTGGCACTCCAAACCCGCGAGCAACACATCCGCCGCGACAAGGCGACATCTAACATTTGCACCGCCCAAGTCCTGCTCGCCGTGATGGCCTCGATGTATGCCGTCTATCATGGTCCGGACGGACTGAAACACATCGCCAACGAGATTCACGCAAAGGCCACCAACCTCGCCGCCTCCCTGACAAAAGCAGGCATCTCCCTCGAAAACGGGGCTTTCTTCGACACCATCACCGTAAAATCCCCTGGCTCCGCAAAAGCCATCCATGCACTCGCCGTGGATGCAGGCATCAATCTCCGCCTGATCGATCCCGATCATCTGGGCATTTCCATCGACGAAACATCCACGGAAGAAGAGCTCGCCATCATCTGCCGACTTTTCAATGCGGGGCTCATGAATGGGACCCAAGAATCCTCGTGGCTCTCATCCGTCACACGCACCACGGATTTCCTCACCCAAAAAGTCTTCAACAGCTATCATTCGGAAACCGAAATGCTGCGCTATATCAAGCGCCTCGAATCCAAAGATCTCGCACTCAATGAGTCGATGATCGCACTCGGTTCCTGCACCATGAAGCTCAACGCCACTTCCGAAATGCTGCCCCTGAGCTGGCCGGAAGTCGCCTCGCTGCACCCCTTCGTGCCCGCCGACCAAAGCGTAGGCTACCGCGAAATGCTCGGACTCCTTGAAGACTGGCTAGCCGAAGTCACCGGCTTTGCCGCCGTCTCACTGCAACCGAACGCCGGCTCGCAAGGCGAATACGCCGGCCTGCTCGCCATCCGCCGCTATCACCTCTCCCGCAATGACGCCCACCGCAACATCTGCCTGATCCCGGTCTCCGCACATGGCACCAACCCCGCCTCCGCTGTGATGGCAGGCATGAAAGTCATCGGCGTGAAATGCGACGAAAAAGGCAACATCGATGTCGCCGATCTAACCGCACGCACCGAAGAGCACCGCGAAAATCTCGCCGCATTGATGGTGACCTATCCATCCACCCACGGGGTGTTCGAAGAAACGATCCGCTCGATTTGTGAAATCATCCACGACGCCGGCGGCCAAGTTTACATGGATGGCGCGAACATGAACGCCCAAGTCGGACTCACCAGCCCGGGACTCATCGGCGCGGATGTCTGCCACCTCAATCTCCACAAAACCTTCTGCATCCCCCATGGCGGCGGCGGACCCGGCGTCGGCCCCATCGGCGTTGCACAGCAACTCGTGCCCTTCCTGCCAGGCCATGCCGAATTGGAAAACACCAGCGGAGCCGTCTGCTCGGCTCCCTGGGGCAGCGCATCCATCAACACCATCTCATGGATGTACATCGCCATGATGGGCGGAGAAGGTCTCACCGAAGCCACCGAAGTCGCCATCCTGAATGCCAACTACATCGCCAAACGACTCGCTTCATTCTATCCAATTCTTTACACCGGCAACGCAGGCCTCGTTGCCCATGAATGCATCATCGATGTCCGCCCGCTCTCCGAACAAAGCGGCATCACCGTCGAGGACGTCGCCAAGCGCCTGATGGACTATGGTTTCCACGCGCCCACCATGAGCTGGCCGGTCGGCGGAACTTTGATGATCGAACCCACCGAATCCGAATCCAAATCGGAACTCGACCGCTTCTGCGACGCCATGATTTCCATCCATGCTGAAATCACCGCCGTCATCCGCGGCGAGTTGGACGCCATTGACAACCCACTCAAGAACGCCCCGCACCCGGCGGAAACGATTTGCGCCAATGACTGGCCCCACGCCTACCCCCGCGAGCAGGCCGCCTATCCCCTGCCCTATCTCCGCCAACACAAGTTCTGGCCAGCCATCAGCCGCATCGACAACGTCCATGGCGACCGCAATCTCATCTGTACCTGCGACAGCGTGGAAGCCTACGCCGCAGCCCAGTGAATCTCAAATTTCAGATCTAAAATGCCACCTTCACCGATCGATTGGAGTCAGTGGCAGGGCGAGATTCACGCCACTCTCATGTTCATCGTTAAGGAAGGGCGGATTCTCCTCATCGAAAAAAAACGTGGACTTGGAGCGGGAAAAATCAACGGCCCCGGCGGGAAAATCGATCCCGGCGAATCTCCACTGCAATCCGTAATCCGCGAAACCCAAGAAGAATTACTCATCACTCCCTCCACCCCGCGCAAGCTCGGTGAACTCTGGTTCGCTATGTCTGATTGCCCTCATATCCTCTGCCATGTCTATCGCGCGGATGACTATATCGGCACTCCCGGCGAGACCGATGAAGCGGTTCCCGTTTGGTCATCCGTCGATGAAATCCCCTACCACCGGATGTGGGAGGATGACCGTCATTGGTTGCCGCTATTACTCAATGAAACTTCATTTCACGGCCGCTTTGTATTTGAAGGGGATTCAATGATCTGGATGAACATGGCTACCAACCTAAGCTGGTGATGAATAAAAAAAGCCGCCCCCTGTGGGAGCGGCTTTTAAATGGATGGGTAAAAGCTAATTTCAGACCCAGCTCTTGATCGAAGCCATGATGGCATCGTGCTTGGCATAAAGCTTTTCGAGTTCCTTCTCAGCTTGGTTCACTTGCTCGCTGATATTAACGAGTGAAGCTACCTTGGCGGCGAGACCAGCTGGTGCGGCGGAGGCCTTGGGGGACTTCACAACAGCGCCCTTAGCGGCCTTCTTGCTAACCTTGACTGCCTTAGGAGCCTTGGCAACCTTGCCGCCCTTCACGCCTGCGGCCTTGAGCCAGGCGGAAACAGTGAGAACGGAAAGTTTGAACTTATCAGCAGCACGGCTTTGACCACCGCGACCATTGGCAGCGTTGAAATCC
>CAYRLT010000013.1:0-3853 GCA_964425095.1 uncultured Luteolibacter sp. | reverse complement strand
TCGATGGCGGCATCGAGGTCAGTGACGCGAAAACGGATGGCGCGACCGATCCGGATAAACGGGACAAGCCCGTTCATGCGCCAGTTGAATAGCTGGCGGGGGCGGACGCGTAGGTATTCGCAGGCTTCCGTTTCGGTGAGTAGGCGACCTTCAGTGATGTTGGTTGTGTTTGCATTCCGCAAACCGCGCCGTGTCAACTGGACGTCGGCAAAGACATTTTGTCCTGCCGGCGGGACAATCTTGCGACGAATGATGATCCTTCTTCGATGTTTGTTCGGGCAGATTAATCCCTGCGGCTGCCAACTATCAGGCGGCATGATCGAGAACCACGTCTTGGCCGATTCCTCGTCCACGACCTCACGGTAGTGACGGAAGATCATTTTGGGGGAATTGCCTGCCTCAAGAGCAGTCCGGGGCACGTCGCCAGTCTCTGCCACCCTATAGCTGATGAACGAGTGTCTGAGGGCGTTCTGACGCCATCCACCGGGGATCTTGGCCTTCACGCCCAGGTCGTTCATAGCGCCGGCCACCGCCGTTAGCGTCACGATCTTGCCAGTCGATTCGCGCCAGGGGGCAAGCCATGCCTTGAGATTATCGGGCAGCGGGACGAGCCGCCGTGCCGCCGTTTTTGCTTTGCGTCCGGCGATTTCAATGTGACCGCGGTCCCATTTGATATCCTCCCAGTCGAGTCGCATAATCTCAGCGGTCCGGATGCCGGCAAATGCCCCGATGGCGATCACCGGCAGGATTCGTGCGTGAGCGGTCATCAGAAGGCATGTGATTTCATCGGGCGTGAAGATCGCGATTTCTGTTTCCGGTTCCTTGAACGTCTCCGTCTGTTCGGCGGCGGTTTTCCGATCCGGGTGGAGATACCCTTGGCGTTTCGCAAATCCGAACATCGTCACGATGTTTCTCCGGTGCCCGTTCCGGCTGACAGGACCGAGGCCCTTGAGTCCGGCAAGGTATTTGTTGATGTCAGCCGTCGTCACGTCACCGATGTTGCAAGCGACCTTGTCGGTGAATCGCTTGAGACTCACCCGACACCCACTGACATAGGCGGCACTCACCCCGCTTGTCTCACGGGATTTCACGAACTCGTCAGCCGCCTGAGTGGTGGTTCTCACGGCGAGCAGGTCGGTTCGATTCGCTTGATAGAATCGAACTGCATCCGACAAGGCCATTCCTTTCACGATAGAACGGGCACTCACCCATTCGTCCATCGCTGCGGCAAGCGTGACACCAAAGCCTTCGGCTTGGCGCTCGCAATACCACAACAGTTCCAGGTCCCGCTTGGTTGCCTCGCCGCCGATCTGCCAGCCATTGGCAATCTTGACGCTGATTTGCTGCGCTACCATTCGAGCTTCATCCATGCAGGATATGCTGCGGCGTCTGAGTCGACCACCTTCCTTCCAGTAGAGGGTAAACTCGCGGTATCCATTCTTCCGATTGATCGTGTAGATCTTGACTCTCGAAGAGCCACTACCGATTTCCACAATGCTGTTGCGACGTTTTTTCTTACGGGTCATCAAACCCTGCTTTGGAGTCAACTTATCGGATATTTTTTGTGGGGAACTTGTCGCCCCCGGCTCTTTATCGTCGTTAAGTGAATGATTATTAGTGCTATGTGGCGATTTAGCCACCCGTCCGACCACTTAAACATCAATCGCAAATTGGGTGTTGAAAGGCCTAAAACGCATTGTCCACCTTTTGACGGGCTTGCGGAATGAGAAACCCTCTGGAGCAACGGCCTTTAAGCCAAAAGCAAATTCCTAGAAGCTCATGAAAATCCCCACCCTTTTAACCGTTGCGCTGGCTCTTGTCCATGCATCCGGATTCGCTCAGCAGGCCGCGGCCCCGCTCTGGACCAATTCCATCCTACCTCAACGCGCGGATCCGCACGTGATGCTCCACAATGACGGATGGTATTATTTTACCGCCACCGCGCCCGAATACGACCGAATAGAGTTACGTCGCGCGAGAACCTTGGCCGGTCTCCCGGATGCCAAAGTGCAAGTGGCGTGGAAGAAACACTCCACAGGGCCAATGAGTCATCACATTTGGGCACCCGAGATCCATCACATTCAGGGCAAGTGGTATCTCTACTTCGCCGCCGGCCGCGCGGAGGCGATCTGGGACATCCGAATGTATGTGCTCGAAAACGATTCAGCTAATCCGCTCGACGGGAATTGGCAGGAGAAGGGCCAGATGAAGATGAATTGGGAGTCATTCACGCTCGACGGATCGACCTTCGCGCACAAGGGTAAGCGATACTTCATCTGGGCGCAGCGCGCGCTCGAATCCGAGTATCCAGGCACCAGCATTTACATTGCGGAAATGGATACGCCTTGGTCCATCACCGGCAAACAGGTGAGACTCAGCAGTCCCCTGCATCCGTGGGAAAAGACAACCATCTGGGTGAACGAAGCCCCCGCGATGATCCACCGCAATGGAAAACTCTTCATGACCTATTCCGCAGGTTCGGTTGACGCAAATTACTGTCTCGGCATGTTGACCGCCAGCGAGGATTCGAATCTCCTTGATCCCGCGTCCTGGTCGAAATCTAAGGATCCTGTGTTCAAAACCCACGTCGGTAACAGCCAGTATGGTCCAGGCCACAATTGCTTCACAACCTCAGTAGATGGCAAGACAGACTACATCGTCTATCATTCCCGGAATTATGAGAAAGTAGAAGGCAACCCGCTCCTCAACCCGGATCGCGCCACTCGCGCCCAAATCATCAAGTGGAAAATCGATGGTAACCCGGACTTCGGGGTCCCCGTCGCCGATGGTCCCTACACGCCCTGAACGATCCCATATTAAGAACCCGCCAAGTCGGGCTGGTGGGATTGCCTGCGCTTCGCTCCGACCAAGCCAATTTCGCCTCCAGCAATGAATGATTGTTTGCCAGAGCTCCCGCCGCTTTCAAACCCACTTCGTGGGTTCTTCATTCTGCCAGCCAAGTGAATGGGTAATCCAAGCCAATCACGATCCTCAATCCACTATCCACGATCTATCTTCAAGAGTCGGGCTGGCGGGATTCGAACCCACGACCCCTTGCCCCCCAGGCAAGTGCGCTACCAGACTGCGCTACAGCCCGCTTTTTGAACGGGCGGGAAGGCAAGCAAGGGAAATGCGGATTGGCAAGCACGGAAAATCGTGAGATCAGATGGGCCGCATGAATCGCATCAAAACCGCCATCGTGGGTGCCAGCGGCTATTCCGGCATGGAACTGCTGCGCTTGTTGTTGGGTCATCCCTCCGCGGACTTGGTAGCCGTGACATCGCGTCAGGAGGCGGGACGACCGCTGAGCGAAGTTTTCCCGCGCTTTCAATCCGCATGGACGCGCGATCTCCATTTCATCGAGCCCGATGCCGACAAGATCGCTGCCAGCGGCGCGCAGGTGGCTTTCCTTGCCCTGCCCCACGGGGTCGCGGCGGAAATCGCGCGCGCTTTGATTGAGAGAAATGTGAAGGTGATCGATTTGAGCGCGGACTTCCGCCTGCGCGACGCCGCGGTCTACGAAGAATTTTATGGTCACCCCCACCCAGCGCCGGACCTCCTCACCGAGGCGGTCTATGGTCTGCCGGAATTGCGTGCGGATGAAATTTCCAAGGCCCGTTTGATCGCGTCGCCGGGTTGTTATCCGACGAGCATTTTGCTGCCCTTGTTGCCCTTGCTGCGTGAGGGCTTGATCGAAAATGACTGCATCATGGCAAATTCAATGAGCGGCGTGAGTGGTGCCGGGCGCAAGGCCGAGCTGTCGCTTCTGTTCTGCGAGTGCAATGAAAGCGCGCGTGCTTACGGTGTACCAAAGCACCGCCACCTTTCGGAAATCGAGCAGGAACTCGGTATC
>CAYRLT010000012.1:0-4194 GCA_964425095.1 uncultured Luteolibacter sp. | reverse complement strand
GCTCTTCGCGCTGGAGCGGCGGCTGGCGGCGGACCACCCGGACGACCGGAGGCTCTGGCTCACCGCGTTCGGCGCGGGATTCGCCGCCCACGCGTGCGAGCTCTGGCGCTGAGGGCGCTGCGCGCTGGCTCACATTTCCATTTTTCCGCACTCGCCACCCCGCCCCTGCCCCGCTTGACTCCGCGCGCCGATGGCCTCCTCGTTTTCATTTGATTCCCTCAACCAAGCGCAACGCCAAGCGGTCGCCGCGCTGGATGGCCCGGTCATGATCCTCGCTGGCGCGGGCACCGGCAAAACGCGCACCGTCACTTGCCGGATCGCCCACATGCTGGAAAAAAAGGTCCCGCCTGCGGAAATCCTCGCTGTCACCTTCACCAACAAGGCCGCCGCCGAAATGCGCGAACGCATCAGCGGCATGGTCTCCAAAAAGGCCGCTGGCGAAATGACGGTCTGCACGTTCCACTCACTCTGCGTCCGCATCTTGCGCGGCGGCATCGACAAACTCGGTTACAAAAAGAATTTCTCGATCTGCTCCGGCTCCGATCAAGTCGGCATGATGAAACAACTGCTCGTCCGCCAGGGCGGCTCTGATGAAAAGGTGAAACCGGAAACCGTGCTCGGCGCGATCTCCAAGGCGAAAAACAAAGGCACTGATCCGTCCGAACTCGAAGACGACTATTTCGCCAATCTCGCCGTCGCCTATCAGAACGAACTGCGCGCCCAGAACGCCGTGGATTTCGACGACCTCTTGTTGCTAGGTGAGAAAATCCTCCGCGAACACGCCGATGTCCGCAACCACTTCCGGGAACGCTTCACCCGCGTCACCGTGGATGAGTTCCAGGACACCAATGCGCTGCAGATGCGGCTCCTCCAACAACTCGTCGGCGCGCCCTACCATGTCTGCGTGGTCGGCGATGACGACCAGTCGATCTACGGCTGGCGCGGCGCGGACGTCGCGAACATCCTCGAATTCGAGCGCTTCTTCGACAACCCGAAGATCGTTCGGTTAGAAGAAAATTACCGCTCCACCCACGCCGTCCTCCACACGGCGAACAGCCTGATCAAACACAACCGCGGCCGCCGTGAGAAAATCCTCCGCTCCACCCGCAAGGGCGGCGATCCGGTCCGCATCGTCGCCATGCCCGGCGATGACGAGGAGGCCGAGTTCATCGCCGAGGAAATTCTCGCCGGCAAAAGCGCCGTCGGCCGCCAGTGGGAGGACTTCGCCGTGCTCTTCCGCACCAACGGCCAAAGCCGCAAACTCGAACTTGCCCTGCGCGAACGCAAAATCCCCTACCGCATGGTCGGCGCACAAAGTTTTTATGACCGCCGCGAGGTCCGCGACGTGCTCGCCTACGCCCAACTCCTCGCCTCACCCGATGCCGATGTCCCGCTGCTGCGCATTCTAAACGCACCGAACCGAGGCATCGGCCAATCCACCGCCGTGCTCGCCACTGAGTGGAGCCGCGAACACCACGAGTCCGTCTGGCAAGCCCTCTGCGATCCTAATTTCACCGACACCATCGGCCCGAAATCACGCTCCGCCATCGAGTCATTCGTCGCCCTCATCGCCGGCGCGAAAAACCGCATCGAGATCGCCAGGGAAAACGCAGCCGACGTTTTGCAGGCCCTGATCAAGGAAATCGAATACCAACCGTGGATCGACCGCGCCTGCAAGACTGACAACGAACGCCAACAGCGCGCCGAAGGCATCCAAAGTGTGATCGAAAGCCTGCGAGCCTATACGATGAAGGGGAAATCCATCCAAGCCTTCCTAGATCACAGTGCGCTCGCCTCCGAACGCGAAGATGACGATCTCGACAAAAAACAAGGCGCCACTCTCATCACCCTACATGCCTCGAAAGGCCTCGAGTTCCCCATCGTTTTCCTCGTCGGTCTCGAAGAAGGATTTCTCCCGCACACCCGCAGCATCGCGGAAGGCACCAAGGACGAAGAGCGCCGTCTGTTATATGTCGGCATCACCCGCGCCCAGGACAACCTAACCATGACCTATTGCTCCAAGCGCATCAAGTATGGTCAGGAAACCGGTTGCCAGCCGAGCTCGTTCATCGGCGAGCTGGATGACGAACATCTGGAGCACACGAGCTATGACGAAATCCTCGGAGCGGAACCGAGTAGCGATGAGCTGGACAACTTCTTCGGCAATCTCAAGGGGATGCTCGACGGAATTTGAAGCAAGGCCAAAACCGCCGCTATCTCACCGAAATGCGAACGCTCCGACTCGCCCCTCCAGTATCGGAACAAACGACACGGTGTGTGCCCTTGCTGAGCGGCCAGAAAAGAGGCTCGCCGGACTTTGACGCACCCACATAACTGTCATTCACGAACCAATGAAGATTCGCCGATGCATTGCCGTAGTTCGCGGTGAATGGAATCCGCTGACGCTCCTGCTGGTTCACATCCGGCATGAAAAGATAAGCGCTGCCATTAGCGGGAGATGTGACGACCAGTTCGTTCTTTGCCGCTTCTTTGCCCACATCCTGACGACTCTTCAGAAAGACCTCCACCCGCACCGGCCAGACAGCCTCGGATCCCGACAAATGAACCTCGCAGGCTTCGTATCTGCTGACATTCACGATGGCGTGATCGTGGATTTTATTAGAACAGTTAGAAGATGGCGCCTGACCTGAAACGGCGCACACTTCACGATCCTCGATCGTATCGGGCTTGGCGAACCACGGCCCGTTTCCCGCGGGGTAGAGCCGACGGCAGATGTCCCAGACGATCGGAGTCGCAGCCTTGCTGCCAAGAAGGAATTTGGAGGCCCTTCCATTCGGATTCCCTAACCAGACACCAATCACATAATCCGGATTGTAGGCGACCGTCCACGCGTCACGGAATCCCGCGGACGTTCCCGTCTTCCAGGCCAGTCGCGGGATTCTGATGTCGGCAACGGTGCCGGAGGAATCCATGGCACGCTCATCACCGCCGATGATGTCGGAAATCAGCCAGGAAACTTCATTGGAAAACAGCTGATTCCCCGCAGACGGAGCGGCCGGAATCGTCCGATAAGGCAGATAAACCCCGCCGCGAGCGAGACAGGCGTATGCGTTGGACAGATCCAGCAAGGTCACCTCCGCGTTTCCAAGCACAAGACCGAGCCCGTAATGTTCGGCGGGTTTGTTCAGAGTGTGCAATCCAAGCTCCCGGAGCTTGGCGTGAAACAACGGTTGCCCGATCCGTTTTTCCACATCGAGGACCGGAAGATTCAGGGAGCGGATCAGCGCATCTCTAACAGTCGTGATACCGCAATGCGACTTGTCGAAGTTCGAGGGATCGTAATCGCTATAACTTTGTGGAACATCATAGAGCACCCGCAAAGGAGTGAGCAGTCCCCTATCCATCGCGACCGCATAGGCAAAGGGCTTCAGCGTGGATCCCGCGGAGCGCGGAGCGATGGCGGCATTGACCTGCGCACCCTTCATTCGCGCCCGGAAATCCGGTGATCCGACCATTGCGAGCACCTCACTCGTCTTCGCATCCAACACCACAACAGCCCCTCCATGGATGCCTTCCTCGCGCAGGGTGGGCGAGTATTTGGCAAGTGATTCCTCCACGGTTCGCTGCAAAGTCAGGTCGAGGGTAGTTCGCACCTCGATGGCCCCTTGGGCCGCTTTTCGGGAAAGCGTATCGCAGAAATGCGGTGCAAGGAATGGATAGCGGTTTTGTTGGAGGCGCAACGGTTGCTGAAGCGCGTTGTCCATTTGTTCCCGGGTGATGAAGCCGCAGGCCTCCATCCGCTTCAGCACATAAGCCTGGCGTTTTTTCGCTGCGGAAAGATATCGAACCGGGTTGAAACGGGTAGGCGATTGCGGAATGCCCGCAAGCAATGACGCCTCACCAAGACTCAAATCATGGGAGCCCTTGGAAAAATACCTTCGTGATGCGGATTCGATGCCCACGAGGTTCGCGCCAAACGGAGCTCGATTCAGATAGAGCGAAATAATTTCCTCTTTGTTCAACTGCCGTTCCATCTGCAAAGCCCGGAACGCCTCGATGCTCTTGGACGTCAAACTCCGTTCCCGCGGGCAGGACAACCGGATGAGCTGCATGGATAGCGTCGACGCCCCGGAAACCCGTCGCAGCGATGTCGCCGTCTGCTTGCACGAACGCAACACCGCGAGGGCATCCACGCCGCCATGACTCCAAAACCGCTGGTCCTCGGCCGCCACC
>CAYRLT010000011.1:0-1865 GCA_964425095.1 uncultured Luteolibacter sp. | reverse complement strand
CCGCTTTCTATGGTCTCCCCATGGTCAGGGCGAACGCGTTTCGCCCCTCCGGAGCGGCGAACACCTGACTTCGCTCTGCGGCTAAGACGGGCAAGCTGTTTCGCCCCTCCGAAAAATCCCAACCAAGCTCGGATCAGGATTGGACGAGCGGGGTCTGATGTTTCAAGCTCCGCCATGGCGAAGGTGCTGGTGGGACTCTCAGGCGGCGTGGACAGCGCGGTGGCGGCGGCATTGATGGTCGAGCAAGGCCATGAGGTGGCGGCCGGCTACATGAAGAATTGGATCAACGACGAAGGCATTCCGGGGGATTGCCCGTGGGAGCAAGATATCGAGGACGCCCGTGCGGTGGCGAAGACGCTGGGCATTGAGTTTCGCGTGATCGATCTGATCGACGCCTACCGCGACCGGATCGTCGAATATTTGGTCGAAGGTTACCGCGCCGGGATCACACCGAACCCGGATGTGTGGTGCAACCGCGAGATGAAATTCGGTGTGTTTCTCGATTACGCGCTATCGCAGGGATTCGAGCAGGTGGCGACCGGGCATTACGCGCGGCGGCGAAATCTTTCCGATGGCTCGGCGGTGATCTTGCGCGGGGCGGACCCTAACAAAGATCAGAGTTACTTTTTATCATTGATGACCCAACGGCAAGCGGCGCACGCGTTGTTTCCCGCCGGTGAGATGCTCAAACCGGCGGTGCGCGAGGTGGCGAAACGTTTCCATCTGCCGGTTGCGGAAAAGAAGGACAGCCAGGGGATTTGTTTTCTCGGGCAAGTGAAAATGACCGATTTCCTCCGCCACTATGTGCCGGACTCGCCGGGCAAAATTGTCGATGTGTCCGGCAAGGTGTTAGGTGAGCATCACGGACTTCATCTCTACACGCTCGGCCAGCGAAAAGGCCACGGTGTCGCCTCGCCGCGAGATGGCATGGCGTATGTGGTCGTCGGGAAAAACCCTGCGAAAAACCAATTGATCGTTGGCTGGGACACGCCGGAATCCGAAGGGCTCTATGCGCGGGAATGCGTGGTCGGCACGCTATCGGCCATCAACGAACCGTTCGACACGAAACGTTTGATCGAAGCGCAACCGCGCTACCGGGCGAAGGCTGAACCGGCAGTGATGGAGCCGCTGGGCGAAGACAAGCTGCGCCTCGTTTTCCAACGCCCGCAGCGCGCGATTGCAGCGGGGCAAATCTGCGCGTTCTACGAAGGTGGCCGCTTGTTAGGCGGCGGGGTGTTTGAGAGCGCGGAAGAAGGCTTCTGAGTAACCTGGTTCGGGAAATGTGCTCGGGTTATTTTCTCTCCAGTTCTTCATTTTCGATTCTTGGATTACGGGTGAATCGGAAAATCGGAGACTTGTGAGTGGAGAAGCCGGGAGGCGAGACGCCTCTCGGACGGGCTGTGGCGGGACGCCACAGCTACTGGAACACTCACGAAGCGCGGGAGATGGTCAGGGCGGGCTGAATGTGGGCGGTGAGTTTTTGTTGGTCTTTGGCCAAGGCGCGGAAGTCGCACTCGACTTGAATTCCGTGCCAGAATTCTGCGGATTGATCGAAGAAGGCTCCAAAACGGATGGACATCGCAGGCGTGATGGACCGGCGGGCGTGGATGATCTCGTTGATGGCACGAGGTGCGACGCCGATGGCCCGGGCCATGGCGTTTTGGGAAATGCCCATGGGAATCAGGTATTCCTCCAAAAGGATCTCTCCGGGTGTGATGGGTGGGTTCATGAGCATAACGTATAGCGTTATGGGGGTGCGTCAATGGTAATCACAAATCGTGACTTCGGCTGGGCCATGTTCGGTCCATGTAAAAACGATCCGCCATTGGTCGTTGATGCGGATCGAGTGGTAACCCGCCAGATTT
>CAYRLT010000010.1:0-9475 GCA_964425095.1 uncultured Luteolibacter sp. | reverse complement strand
CCAGCATCCGCGCCCTCCGCCGCACCCACCACGCGGAACTCGCCGAACTCTCGCCCGATGCCGCCGTGGACCGCCTCTGCGAGCTCAATGTCCTCGCCCAAGCCCGCCACGTCGCCCGCACCACAATTCTCGAAGACGCTTGGTATCGCGGCCAGGAAATCAGCATCCACAGCTGGATCTACCGCCTCGACAACGGAATCATCACCCCGCTCGCCCAGCCAATCTCCGCCCCCTTGGCCCACGAAGCCCCATAATTCGACCCTGCCGCCGACAATATCTGAGATTCCATTTGAAAATTTTCAAATCCGCCGCATGTTCAACCCGTTCAGCAAATGGGGGCGTTCTGGTTTCGACGGAATGTCTGATATGCTGGTTGCACGTGGAGGTTGATCGGTTGGCCTCCTTAAAAAGCCGCTCAAAACAAATAAATGCAGACTCTAACGAGCTCGCATTGGCTGCTTAATTGACAGTCAACGTCAGAACCCCGACACCTGCTGAGGGGGATGGCGACAACTTAGCAGGCTGGGATCGAAGTCGGGTAACCGGGCCTCGTTCCGAGATCAAACAGGTTCCTAGGAATGGCAACGCCGCAAGCGGGCCCAGTCACTCCGAAACTCCAGACCGCCTGCTAAACGTGTAGATACCATCGTTGACGGCGTCCCGGACAGGGGTTCGACTCCCCTCGCCTCCACCAGCCTTCGCCAAGGCTACGGCTGGCAAGCCGTGGCCTTCACGCCCCACCATTCATCAGCTCCTCGATCTCTCCAGCCTCGATCGGGATGTTCTTCATTAGATCGATATTCCCGTGCTTGCCGATGAGCACATCGTTTTCGATGCGGACCCCGAGGTTTTCTTCACGGATATAGATTCCGGGCTCGATGGTGAATACCATACCCTCGGCAAATATCTGATGCGGCGGAGACACGTCGTGGACGTCGAGTCCCAGATGATGCGAAGTGCCATGCATGAAATATTTTTTCACGAGCGCTTTGTCAGGTCCCTGGGCCTTCGCCTCCTTGGCACTGAAAAGTCCTAGGTTCACGAGTTCTTCCTCCATCAGTTCGACGGCTTGTTTCTGATATTCCAAGGGATTATTTCCCGGCCGCAACAACATGTTGCACGCCCGGAAAACCCTCAGCACGGCATCATAGACTTCGCGCTGGCGCTTGGTAAACCGGCCATTCACCGGGATGGTGCGCGTCAGGTCGGAGTTCCATCCGCGGTATTCAGCGGCCACGTCCAAGAGCACCATTTCGCCGTCCTGACACCGACTCGAATTCTCCACATAATGCAGCACGCAGGCATTCGCTCCAGTCCCGATGATCGGCGCGTAGGCGAAGCCGCGCGAGCCACTGCGCACGAACTCGTGCAGCAACTCGGCTTCGATCTCCCATTCTCCGACGCCCGGCTTGACAAAGCCTAACAATCGACAAAAACCCGCCTCTGTGATATCACAGGCTTTCTGAATTATCTGGATTTCCTCGACACCCTTGATCATGCGCAACCGGTGCGTCAAGGGAGCCAAGCGCTCATAGTGATGCAGCGGGTATCGCGCCTGACACTCCTTGATGAATCGGGCGTTGCGTGTTTCCACTACGATATTCGCCCGCAAATGCTCATTGGTCGTTAGATAAACATGCTCCGCTTGCGGCACCATTCGGTGCAGGAAGCTTTCAAAGGATTCCGACCACTCGATGCGCTCGATGCCGGAAACCTCCCTCGCCTGCTCTTTGCTCAGCTTTTTCCCCTCCCAGATCGCGATGTGTTCGCTGGTTTCCCTCACAAACAAAATCTCGCGATCTTTCGGATCTATGGCATCAGGCATCAGGATCACCACGCTTTCTTCCTGATCAATGCCAGTTAAGTAAAGCAGATCACTGTTCTGCTTTAATGACATCGTTCCGTCGGCATTCGTCGGATAGATGTCGTTGGAATGAACAACCACCAAACTGTTCGACTTGAGCAGGCCACGGAGATTCCGGCGATTGCGGATGAAGAGCTCGTTGGAAATCGGTTCGTAGCGCATGGATGGGACTTCACGGCATTCGTAACTCCCGGGCAATCCGGATTTACGCCGGCATGGTTATTTCATCCTGTAGCCTGACTTCACGTCGCAGGGCGGATCACCGCTTCTTCTCGATGGCAACGAGAGTGATATCGTCCATCTGCGGGCCCTCGCCTGTGAACTGGCGGAGCTCCTCCTGCATCCGCATCAGAATCGCCTCGGAACCGAGCGGAGCCGCCATGCGGAAACACTCCGACATACGCTCCATTCCGAATTCCTCTTCGGTGGAATCCAGCGCCTCGCGGACTCCATCGGTGTAGAACAACACACAGTCGCCAACAAGCAGGTCCACTTGCTGATCCTTAGTGACTCGCTCGAACACCGAGCCTCCATCGACGCCAAGGGCAAGTCCTGGGGAACGCAGCAGTTCGACTTTGCCCGATTCACGGCGAAACAACAGAGCCGGATCATGACCGGCGCGGGCGAGGGTCAGACTGCCAGTCTCTTCATCCAAAATACCGTAAGCCATGCTGATGAACATATCCTCGCGGATGTCGGGAAAAAGCTGGCGGTTCACCGCAGCGAGCACTTCGGAGGGGGAACTGCGGCCCGGTGCCACCGAGCGCAGCGCACTGCGGCACATGGCCATCAACAGCCCGGCGGGCACCCCTTTGCCGGAAACATCGGCGATGGCGATGCCAAACTTACGATCACCGAGGTCAATGTAATCGTAATAATCGCCGCTGATGATGCGTGCCGGCAGGTTGGTGCCGCTGATCCGGAATCCGGCGACAACGGGTTCCGCCTGTGGCAACAAGATGCGTTGCACCTCGCGGGCGTTTTGCAATTCGTTTTCCATCGACCGCTTTTCATGCGCCTCACGATGGAGTCGGGCGTTGCCGATAGAGAAAGAAGCTTGCTCGGCTGCGGAACGGAACACCGCGAAATCATTGTTGGTGAACGCTCCATCCTCACGCCGCCGCGCGACAACGAGCACGCCAAGATCCTTGCCGGCATGGCGCAAGGGAGAAAGCAATGCGGAGACATTATCGGTGTAGCCAGTGAATGCGTCACGAAACGAGGAGTGGCTTTTCACATCCTCGACGTGGATCGGCACACCGGCGGCCAAACAATGACCGAGGATTCCTTCATCCACGGGAACCCGGGACAGCCGAATGTGACTCTCCAGCGCGCGAGGGTCTCGGGCGGCTTTTTTTCGCACCTCCACCGGAATTCCGATGAGAGGGGGGCAATCCTCCGAAATATAAGAAGGCAGGAGAAACGTATTACCCACCCCGAGAAAATAGATGGCGCCTCCATGGGCGTTCACCACCTTGTCGATGCCGTCAACGATGATGCGCGAGAGCACCGAAGGAGAAGGTTCGTTTTCAATCGCGAGCCCAAGATCATGGAGGAAGGAAAACATCCGTTGCTCCTCGCCCTCGAGATCCCGAAACCGCTTGCGGATGATTCGGTTGCGCCGCCTTTGATTCCGCAATGCCAGCACCAAGATCAATAACATGACCAAACAAACGCCGATCGCGATGGCCCGCGGGTCTAACATTTCAGGGGAAATCGACATTTCAGATACCGGAATGAACATCCCGGAAACCCGCTTGCCAAGCTCCTAATCCTTCGAATGTTTGTCCACGGCGATTTTCGTTTCAGAAATCTGGTCTTTCAACATCCCAACCACGTCTTCGAATTCGCGGGCGTTCTTATCGCTGATGACGGAAAGCACCTGATGAGCTTCCAGCACATGCTTAGTCCTCTGAACCTGCCCGAGAGATCCCGCCGCCTGCGGTGGTTTCAGATCACTCCGAATGGCATCCAGCTTGTCGCGCCAAATGGCGGAGGGAGGATTGATGTCCATCAGGAAATCCAGACCCAAATCTTCGAGCGAGCGGCGGTTGCGCTCGCCGGATTCTGCGATCTGAAGCGAGCCCCCATCCATCCCCGAAAGGCGTGAGGCCATCCCTGCGAGAGTGCCCATGAAGGTCGAATCCATGCCGGAGCATGCCGCAAGATCAATCACCAGCAGGCGTTGGCCTGCCGCGACCTGCTGATCTCCAAACGCCTTCATGACAGGACTGTTCATAAATGAACCTTTTCCTTCACAGCGGATCCAACTGAATCCATCGAAGACACCGACTAAAATGTGATGATCCGTAGTCACAGGTAAGTGGCCGTTATTAAATACGGGCTGACGGGAAGAGCATAAATTCGCACCGGCGCAGGTCAATCATCCATCTTGAAAAATCCATCATGCCCTTGTGCCGGTTATTTCCACAGGAAGGAGCGCTGGGAAGCCAACTCATGGCCATTGCGCAGCACGGTGGCTTGCCACGCCAGAACCCTGCCGCTATTGAAATAATTGTCGCCAATCACCGAGAACTCGGTGATGCCCTTAGCATCAGAAGCTGGAAATTCCCGCGTCATGCGTTTCACCTGACTTCCGGTGGCACCTTGCTGGTATTCGAACACCACCTCCACCGGCCCATGGCCTACCCCGGCCGCATCCTGCCAAACCAGCGTGTAATACTGCCCGAGCCTTTGGCGGCGTTCAGCCATGCTCACTGCGCCATGAAGTCGACGCTCTTTTTCCATCCGAACCATCGGCTCATCCTTCAGGTCACGCGCTTGATCGCGCACTTGGAATTGTTTGACGACCAAAGTTTCCTGGCGTCCCGCACAGGCGCCGAGACACAAAGCTGCTAGAAAGATGTAAATGCGTTTCACGGCCGCGATTCAAACAGCATTGGGCCGGGATTCAAGAAACATCCCTCCGCCCAATATTTTTCAGTTTCCTTCAGTCTCCTCGCCATTCGGCGGAAGCGGCGTTGACCCGGCTGCTGGAGCCTCAGGATCAATCACCGTAGGAATCGCTCCTTCCGGCGGTTTTTCAGCTGGATTCACCGATGGCAGAGGCAGGCCGCTGGCATCCAACGGCGGATAAACTTGGAACTCATCCGGATTCACGGCCGGGGCGCTCAGCATTGCGGCCGGGTCCTCCAACATGACGGACGGCACAAAACCGACTTCCCCGCTATCGAGCTCAACCTTCACATAGCTGTCATTCATGGAAATCACCTTCATCGAAGTGCCGCGCGTGAGCATCTTGTCAGCCTCCGCATCGCCAACTGGTCGATTTTTAAAAAACGCCGTGTTATCCATCGAGGACTGCACAAATTGCCCCGCCACAAACGCCGGAGCCACCGATCTGGAAAGTTCAGCTCCACCCGGCGGGCGAAGCGGATCAAAATCTCCACTCGTAATCGGGCGATTGATGGTATCGCACGCGCTAATACTCAAAACGATACCTACAGAAAATACCAACCTGCTCTTCATGGAGGAAACAAACTAACGCCCAACCTGTGTCCGGTCAATGGCATTCCGGAAAACACCGGAAAAATCAGCAACGAAAAACGGATCGAAGCAGTCAAAAAAACACAGGAACAACGAGAAAAACCGGCTCAAGGCGTAGCCCTGAGCACTTGGTTCTTCCGATCCAACAAGAGGATATGCGGGGTGATCTGAGTATCCGAAATCCCAAAGGCCATAATCGTCACCCGCTCGCCAGCCTTGATCAAATGCGCCGCTCCGCCATTGATCAAAATTTTCCCGGTCCCGGGTTTCCCCTCAAGCACGTAGGTCTCAAGCCGTGCACCCGTGGTGATGGACGCCACCAATACCTTCTCTCCAGCCCACAAATCGGCACCATCCATCAAATCCCTAGGGATTTCGATGCTGCCTTCGTAATCGACATCAGCATCCGTAATCATGGCACGGTGGAGTTTGGACTTCAGGACCTCGCGGAACATGCGCGGGAAAGAACCCCCGCCAGCCCCCTGCGTCAAGCGGCAAGGTGATTTCGCGCATGAATCCTGCCCGCGATTTGCCAAATTCACCAAAACACCGTGCATTTCCTCCCATTTCGCTCGGCAACCTTGCACATCGTTACCCACGTCTTTACCTCCACCCCGTCAGCGCAACGCTGACTCTCCTCCGGACGCCCTTCGCAAGGGCAGGAAATAAATGGGGAAGCTGGTGAAATTCCAGCGCGGTATCGCCACTGTGATTCCGGACTGCGCCAGCAGAACGGTCAGCCAGAACGCCAGCCAGAGGGGGTTTTTCAACTGTCCGCGACCTACGGACTTGGAAATAGAACACATGACACACATCACCACGCCTCTCAGAGGCTCACGCCGGAGTGCCTTAGCACTGCTCACCCTGCTCATCCAAATCCCAGTTTCCGCCGAGGAAGAGAAGGTCGCCCCCAAGACCGATCCCATCGAGCCGCTGATCGTTTCCGCCCTGCGCTTCCCCCAAGAAGCCTCCACTGTCACCTCAGCCGTGACCGTGCTCGACCCGCTGGAACTGCAAAACCAAGGGATTACCCAACTTCGCGACGTTCTCAACGCCTCGCCGGGAGTCGTTTCCACCTCCACCAGCGGCCAATCCGGAGCTCCCGGCAATCTCTTCATTCGCGGAACGACCACCAAATACGCGCAAGTTGTCATCGACGGCATGCGCCTCAGCGATTCGAACAACCAACTCAACAACGTGCTCGGCGGCACCAACACCTACGGACTCGGCAGCATCGAGGTGCTGCGCGGCCCGCAAGGAGCCATTTATGGCGGTGAATCCATTGGCGGAGTCATCTGGATGGAAACACCCCATGGCTCCGGCGCTCCGCATGGGACCACCACCTTCGAGGCCGGCTCCTTCCAGTCCATCGCCGCAAGCAGCATGTTCCAAGGTCAATCCGGCGATCTCACCTACCACCTCTCCGGCGGTTACCAAGACACCGACAATGACGCCCCGCACCACGCCTTTCATCTGGCCGACACCGCCTTGCGGGTTGAGGGAAAAATCGATTCGATCTGGACGATCGGCACCACCTTCCGGGCCACCGACTCATCGGGAGAAGATCTCGATACCTCGTATAGTTATGACGGCGAAAGCCGCGTGGACAGCGCGCTGAGCACTCTCTATGCTGTCGGGAAAATTTCCTCAGCCTGGACCGCAAGAGTTCACGCGGGCTACTATCAGGAGTCTTACGATCAAGGCTACACCTATGATGATTGGTTTTCCGGACTCGCACTTCGTGGCGATTACTTCTCGGACCTGCGGGTGGGCACCCTATCCACCGATCACGAAATCACCCTCGCTAACAATCTTCGGTTACTGGCCGGTGCATTCGTTCACAAGGATACTTATGAAAGCACCTACAGCCCGGACAAAAAAGGCGAACGCTATGGCGTGCACTCCACCCTCGAATGGGACATCATCGAAAACCTGATCACCAGCGCCTCCCTGAGGTGGGAAGACTACGATACTTATGGCGATGAACTCTCTTGGAAATTCGGAACTCTCTATCATATCGCCACCACCGGCACCACCTTCCGCGCCAACATCGGATCCTCATTTAGGGCTCCCTCTTATGCAGAAATTTATGGCTCGGCCTTCAATCCACCCAGCGCCGGGCTGGATGCCGAATCTTCCATCGGTTGGGACCTAAGTGTTGAACAAAAATTAGGTGAGCGTCACACGCTCGAAGTCACTTGGTTTGACAACCAAATCAGCGATCAGATCGCCTACCAGTCCTACGCCAGCCCCGCCGCCAACATTCCCGGGGACACCACCACAGACGGTCTTGAAATCGGACTTCGCGGGGATTGGCTCGACAACACCTTGAGCTATCGCCTCGCCTGGACCTATCTGCATCAAAGCCTCAGCGATCAACCCAAGCATGCCGCAAACGCCTCTCTGGCATGGAAACCCACCGACAAAGCGCTCATCGGCATCGGTGCCACCCACCTCGCCGAACGCACCTGGGGCGGAGATCCGATCGATGCCTACACGATCGCCCGCCTCTACGGCTCCTATCAAATCACCGACAACGTGAAACTTCATGCCCGTCTGGAAAACGCTCTGGATGAAGACTACGAACTCTACAGCGGCTATGGAGATACCGTGAAAGGCTCCGGCACCGGTCTTTACGCCGGCCTAACCATCGATTGGTGAGCTCTTCTCAACGGGGCCTTTTTTCCCGATGGCGTTTGAAAATCTCCAACGTCCGTTCGCGCTCGGTTTTATGATCGAGGCATGGTGCCGGATATCCCGGCGCGATGGGTTTACCATCTTTCGGCGGTTCCAAAAATCTTGCGGAATGCACATCCGCAAGCTCTGGAATCCAACGCTTGATATAACGCCCATCAGGATCGTAGCGCGCAGTCTGCGACCATGGATTCTGAATCCGGAAATACGGTGCCGCATCCGCGCCCGTTCCCGCAGACCACTGCCAGCCGCCATTGTTCGAGGCGATTTCACCATCAAGCAGATGCTGCATGAAGTGGGATTCGCCCTGTTTCCAATCGATGTGAAGATCCTTGGTCAAAAACATCGCGGTGATCATCCGCACCCGGTTGTGCATAAATCCGGTGGCGAGCAATTCACGCATCCCGGCATCGACGATCGGGAAACCCGTGCGACCCTCCTTCCAAGCGTCAAACAAGGGCCCCGGCTCATCCCATGGAAGTCCGCGCCAATCGGCGTTGAACTCCTCATCAAGCACCTGCGGAAAATGATGGAGTATCGCGAAGTAAAATTCCCGCCATGCGAGTTCCTTGATGAAAATGTCGATCCCTGCGCACCCCGCCGGATTGGCAGCAGCGCGGGCTGTCATCGCCTCGGCATACACCGTGCGAATGGAAATCAGCCCGAAGCGCAGGTCCTGCGAAATCCGTGAGGTCCCATTCTCCGCCGGAAAATCCCGCTTTTGCGCATACGCTTGGATCTTTCCAGCGACGGCCTTTTTTAGACGTTCCCGCGCCGCCCGCTCGCCGGGTTCCGGCAAATCCGCCGATGGAACCTCCCAGCCCCAATGCTTCACCGTGGGCAAAGGCAGCGACTTCAAGCCCGCAGGCGCATTCATGGCCCGTGGCTTGCGAATTGGCGCTAGTTTTTCCAATCCCAGCCAATTGCGGCTATATGGAGTGTATACCCGATACGGTTGCCCACTCTGGGTCAGCACCTCGTCCGGGCCGTGCAACGAAACGTCCGCATGCGAATGACAGGCGACTCCCAAGCCTGCACACATGGCCCGAACTCTCTCTTCCAATCGTTTTCCAAAGGGATCGGGGTCTGCATTGAAATGCACAGCCACAGCACCGCTCTCAATAATGAGAGCCCGCAAACCCTCCACCGGATCTCCCTGCCGGATGAGCAGGCGAGTCCCGAGCGACTCAAGATTTCCAGCCAACGAGGAGAGACAACCGCAGAGAAAATGCTGCCGCTTTGGCCCCGTCCAAGCGTGAAAATCCCGCCACTCACTCAAAAAATACACCGGTATCAAAAACAAAGACTCGCTTGCCGCACGGGCAAGCGAGCTGTTATCTGCGACCCTGAGATCGCGGCGATACCAATGAATAACAGGGAGATTTTGCTCAGCCATTCACAGACTCCACA
>CAYRLT010000009.1:0-1814 GCA_964425095.1 uncultured Luteolibacter sp. | reverse complement strand
CCCCGCGCTGCCTGTGCCCGACATACAGCGCGCAGCCCGAGCTGACTGCGTGGGCCTCTGGGCATCAGCCACGGCAATCCCACCATGGGAATTCTGGAAACAGAGGAAGGAGACAAGCCGAGCACGTGAGAAACCATGGATGCCTCAGGGCCCGGAACAAACATGCAGAAAGGTTGCGGTGGTCCGCTGCCAACCAGAGGCAGGCCACAGGAAGGCAACCGGTGGCTCTGCTCCGAAGGACATGTTGGGGGCGAGCCTGCAGGAGTCTTCGTATTATCGCGGCCATTCTCCCGATTGACTTTCCAACCCATGTCGTTAGTCTTCTCTCATGACGGAACTCTTCGACAAGCATGGTGGCTTCCGCAAACTGCATTCTTTCACGCTGGCTACGATTATTCAGCTCGAGACATTGCGATTTTGCCGTCGCTTCCTCACGCAGGACCCTCGAGAAAGAGATTCCAAGTTCTACGACCCCAAAGGCCGGCAGTACGATCAAATGACCCAGGCCGCTCGAAGCGGGCGACAGAACATCATCGAGGGCTCCGAGCGATCCGCGACTTCCAAGGACACGGAGATGAAACTCACGGATGTCGCGCGGGCAAGCCTGAGCGAACTGCGGGGTGACTTCGAGACATGGATTCTCGATCGGGGCCAGTTGCCATGGTCGGTGCATTCGCCGGAGGCAAAGGCCGTCAACGCCGTTTCGCTCGATGCGGCCGCGTTCACCGACGACATGGTGCACGAGTCCGCGAGACATGCGCTGGAACAACGCAAGAAATACGCGCGATGGCTGGACTCGGACGATGACGTGATAGTGGCCAACGCCATGCTGATCATCATTGGCCGAGCGCTGAACATGCTCAAGAGCCAGATAGCCGCACAAGGCAGGAGCTTCGAGGAAACGGGCGGCTTCAGTGAGCGGCTGACTGCAAGGCGGATCGAGGCGCGTGCGCAGGCGGGAGAAGTTGGGCCCGAGTGCCCGCAATGCGGCAAACCAATGCGCAGGAGAAAATCCGGCAAAAGCGAGTTCTGGGGCTGCTCCTTGTTCCCCGATTGCAGAGGGACAAAGCCGCTACAGGAGAGCTGACAATATTGACTGGATTGACGTCATTGACAATAGGGTCAATCTTGTCAGACAGGTCAATAGACCACATCGAGCCCTTCATCTGGACATCCAGCTCACTTCTTCTTGTCCTGCAGGCTCGCCCCCAACATGTCCTTCGGAGCAGAATAACCAATGGAAACCTCAGAGAAAGCCCATCGGGTGCGTACGGACCGCATTCCGGCTCGCCTCATCAAACCAAATCTCTGCAAACCCCGGAGAAGCCAGATATTCTCACTCGCCCTGCAATCCCGTGTCCTCGACGGGCACGAGTATCGGCCACGGCGGCATATTGCCGCTTGTCGCGCCGTGTGCGACTTGTTAGCCTCGCGATACTGAAGTCAGATGGAGACACTGCATGATACGGGTTTTCGTTGAATCAAAGGGTTGGAAGACGCAGGCGGTTTCGCCGGCGCCGGAAGAGGCACATCACCTGCTGCACGTGTTGCGCGCGCGGGATGGCGAGACGGTCACGGTGTTCGATGGCTGCGGACGCGAGGCAACCGCCAGGCTCTCAATCGGCGCACGCGATTCCGCGATTCTGCACGTGCTCGAAGAACATGCATGCCCCCCACCCCCCGTCCGAACCGTGTTGATCCAGTCTATTCCAAAGGGTTCCAAGATGGACCTGATCGTTGAAAAGGCCACCGAACTGGGCGTCTCAACGATCATGCCGGCCATCACCAACCGAACCGTGGTGAGATTGAACGCG
>CAYRLT010000008.1:0-4114 GCA_964425095.1 uncultured Luteolibacter sp. | reverse complement strand
CGCCAAAATACCCGCGCTGAGGTGGTCAGTAGCGGCTTCTCCCCGTGACAATTGCTTTGCGTATCTGGCCATGCGGGAAGCTTCCCTCCCTGCGGCCAACTGGTAAATCAAAAAATCTCTTAAGTGGCCAGTATTGGGCGGTCCGCGTGCATGGGGAGTGAATGATGAAGCGCCTAGGCTCCTGGTCATTCTCTTTTCATGCGCAGGACCGCCCGGAGGATAGGTCCCTGCCATTTTTAAGACAGCCTCTCAGATTTTTTGACGATCCTTGCATCCGCCGACCCTAACGAAATCCAAACCCTCACCCGCAGGTCTCTCATACTCCACAGCTGCCCCTTCGCCCCGCTGCCGCTCCCTCGCATCGCCCGCGCACCGTCCTTGCGCTTCGGCCCGAAGCGCTCCCGCGCATTCGCAAACGCCTCGTTCACAAACTCTTTGCTGCCAATCACCGCGCCGTCCGTGAAATACCTCACCCGACACCGCAGCATCTTCGCCATCCCGAGATCTTTGAGCACCGTGCCGTTGCCCTTGCTCTCCAACAGCTCCGCCGTGTTCATCGTGCTCTGACCAAGCCCGTTGCCTTTCCCCGCCACCTCGTAGTGTTCCGGATTCCGGCCTAACGCCAATCCCAGCAACCGCCGATACAAACGCGATGCTTCCAGCCATTTCTCTGAATCAAAACCCACGCCCTGATCACAAAAAAACGCCCGCACCAAGCCCTCTCGCGCTTTTTTCCCATTCCCTTTCTTTCCACCGCCCACCGCTTCGCCATAACTGCTCCAACGATAGTCCGCCGGATCTTTGACCATCCCCGCCCTAACCGGATTGAGATCAATGTATGCCGCCATCGTCCGTGCCGCGACCCCGCTTTCCACGATCACGCTCTTAAATCGATCTTCCCACAGCGTGCCGGTGCGCGAGTGCATGCGGTTGAACCACTTGGTGAAGCGTTCCAGCAAAGACTTCATGAACTCACTCAAATCATGCATCCGCCGGGTGAAACGGCTGCGGATTTCTTCCACCCTTCGTGCCGCCTGTTGCTGCGCCATCGCCGTCTCCTCAGCTGCGGATAACGGCACGCCCATTTCATCCACCGGCGGCATTTCAAACTCCCCGCGCATCCGAACACCTACGGCATTCTCCATTTCCTTCACAATCTCCGCCACCTGCACCTCGCTGTAAAAAACGCCCAGTCGCTCGAACAATTCCTGATCCGAGATCCCGCCCTCCGGCATCGGCGGCACTTCCAGTAATATGTGGAAGTGGTTGGACATCAGACAGTAAGACAGCACCCTACAACCCGTGAATTTCTCACACATCCGCATCAACATCCGGAAATGCTCCCGTTCATCCACCTCCAACAAAAAATCCCGCCCCACAATCCGCGAGATCGTGTGATAAATCACCGGCTTCGTCCGTGAATCCTTCCACGGCACAATCCATCGCTTGCGGTTGTTCACACTCATTGCAGCGGCAGATTACCCACTCGTATCGGCGAGACAAGGGAAAACTTATAAAAAGCCTGTCTTTATATAGGAATTCTGGGTGCTGGGTGTGGCGGCGTTTGGAAACGGAAATTAAAAAAGCCGCTGGTAACGATCCTTGAGGATCTCCAGATAACGATTCTGGCGGAATTCTGACAGAAAAGAACAACGGATGATTCTCTCCCACTTGGGCAGGCCCTCCCGCAGATCTGTCAGAATGCCGGCAAGAATGACTTCCGGCAGCCCGAGTCGTTCACGACAGAAATAATCGATCCAGTCCGCCTTGCTCAGCTTTCGTTTGCGACCTCTGAGTGGGAGAGCGGATTCCTCACTCGCGTTTTCCAACACCAAGGTGGAGTTGAGGAAGTCGTAGGCGGGAGCCAGGCTGACTTTCCCTTTATCCACGATCAGCGAAAAATTCTTCAAGTGCATGTCCTCATTTCCGGTCAGGAAACAAAATAACAGGCGTCGGGCGAGGTCCGCTTTCGCGACCGCCGGAAAACTGCAATGCGTCTCCACCAGTTTGGCAATCTGTTCGAGCGAGCTGGCGTATTTGGTGTCCCGGGTTGCACCCGATAGTTGGGCGAAATCCTCCACATGGAGACGCTCCTTGCGGCCGGCCCGGTCAAAGCGACGGATGACGTATACCCATGAGTCGTCGACTGCCCTTATCAGTCCATGAGGTGGCACTTCGATTCCCGCGTGTTTCGCCAAGGTCATGGTCAAGGCCTCGTTGGCCGGAACCTCCTCGTAAGGCAGTGGATTGGGCTTCAGAATGAAGCGCCCGCCGCAGTCCACCACTTCGAAAATTCCCTCCTTCAGTTTCAAGATGGCCGAGAGCTTCGGCTGCACGCCTTGGATGGACATCTTGTCAGACCGCAGCCTCGCCTGGCGCAGTTGCTCCTCCTGGCTAAGTGCCAGCGGCTCCAGATGGGTCAGCCTGGGGTGCAGCGAACGCAGGCCAGCCTTCGAATAGGTCTCGCCGTCAGCCAATGGCGCCAAGGTGATCGGGCAGACAGGCATGTCAGATGTCCTCCGGGAGTTCGAATACGGATAGTGAACCGATCAGATCTTCACCCACCGTCACCAGTTGCCGGAAGGCATCATGACGGTCGATCTTATGCTTGCGGAGCAGAGCCTCCAACTGCGGCCCCTCGGGCAGCAATCCTTCTAGAAACGCGGGAAACTCTGGAAAATCGTAGGGTTCAGGACGAACCGGAAGGGTCAAAGAAACCGGAGCTCCGTCATAGCCCGATTCGTAAGTGAATTTCCATCCGTCGGACTCGGCGCTTCTCAGGATTCCAGCCAAGAGACCGTGCTGATGAATTGCTGCTTGGCGTTTCGGGTTCATGACGTCGCCTCCTCATTCTGCCGCTGGTTCTTCCATGCTTCGACCAAGGGGCCTGTAGGTTCCAAACGGATGTTGAGAACGCCGAGCACCGCCCGAAAATTCTTCCAACTCGCCCGCTCCTTGCCAGCTTCCAGATCCTGAACCACGTTCCTACTCACTCCGGCATGCCGTGCCAACTCCACCTGACTCAAGCCTGCTTGCTTGCGGTGAAAGGTGATCAATGAGGCGAGTTCTGAGGAATGCATGAAATCTAAGACTTTATGGGCATCTTAGAAGAATCTTAGTAGTTTTTTGAGTTTTCGCAACCAAAATGCATGAAATAAAATGCATTTCCGGGGTATTTCCGTGGCCTACGGTTCTATGGGAGAAATTCGAATGAGCTTGCTGATTTTATCGGCAGACGCCTTGGGCAGACAGAGCAAACGATAGACACCGGAAATCTCGTAGATCAGCATGTCATCAAATCGGTCTTGAAAGAATCTTTGGGCATGTCCCAGCCATTCGTAGTACTTATTGTGCGATGGATCAGGCCCGAAATTCCAGATCACTTCTTCCCTATTGGCCGTGAAGCGGATTTGCCTAAGACCTTCCGCCTCCTCATCTTCATCTTGCTCTTCGTCGTTCTCTTCGTAGTCCTCAGACTCGATATTTTCAATGGCGATGGATCGATAGGCACAGATCCGTTGGAACGAATCCATATACTCCCTTTCCGGAAGATGGTAATCACCGTAATCAAATTCCAGAGGACAGAAAATCACACCTTCCTCATTCCGATTAGTCAGTTGCCAGCACAGATGGGTGTAAGGCTCAGCCTTATACGATTCCTCCGATTCGATCATGAGAAAGTCATCCACTGAGATGCCAGGTGAAAGAACCAAACCCGCATCCAACATTTTATTGAGTTGATCTTCCAGCGTGTTTTCCACAGTAGATTTCACTTTCTTTTTGGAGGCTTTCTGATTTTTAAGCCGTTGCATTTCCTTTTTGATATAATCGTTGGCACGCTTGAATTGAAATGGGGGCAATGCTGGCCATGCCTTCGTCTCCTTTGAAACAGAAATCAGGAAGAGCATAATCCCCTTCTAATGGAAACACTCCCTCTATCCAATCATTGCGTTTTCCAATAATAGAAAATAGATCACAGTCATCCCACGGGAAGGCTTAACTGAGAGTGGAAAAAGCGGGCTGGTGCTAATCTGAAATCCCTGCCACTCGGTAGGGTGTATGAACAAACAAACACCAGCCCGGGCCAATGTGGTCGCCCTCAAACAAATTCTCA
>CAYRLT010000007.1:0-1612 GCA_964425095.1 uncultured Luteolibacter sp. | reverse complement strand
ACACAACATTGATCCTTGGGCCGGCGGCTTTAGTCTGAAGAAAATGATTAACGAAAATAAAAATGAAAATGAATAATCCATTGACCTTCATAGTGGGTTGCTTGCTGGCTTTTGGATCGCTACCTGTCTCAGCCCATGCGGCGGAGCCAGAGAATGAGGTGATCAACCTCGCGCCGTTCGCGTTGCCCGGCACGCCGGCGAATGAGGTGCGCTTTGAAGACCCGCGTGAGATCCGCGAAGTGGTCGTCACGCTCAAGTCCGCGCTGCCGGACAATCTCGGTCTGTCCTACCTGCACAAGACCTGGCGGCGCAAACGGCAGGAATTGCTGGATCCCACGATTGGCTCTTTCCAATTGGGCTGGAAGGCGGTGGACGATTGGTTCGACGTCGCGTGGGACAAGGCTGCCGTGCGCGTGGAGAAAACCGGACAACACACGGCCGTCCTGCGATTCGATGCTCTGAGCAAGGAGGGTGTATCCTTCAATGCGGGCGACGTGGATTACCGCTACACGCTCGGCATTCGGGTGGAGGGCGTGACACCCGACGCGATTGAGCGCCTCGAGGTTTACACGGCCTCGAAGCCGACCCGGACCAGGATTCGCGTCATGCTTGAAGCCGGCAAGCCCGTGAACGTGAATGAGGTCAGGCTTTCGGGGCACAATTGCGAGATCTTCAATCTGGAAGCCGGGCGAGGGACAAAGCCTCTGGGGCGGAGTCGCGTTGGTCTGCTCGAAGGAAACCCAGCCCACCGGGATTTTCTCGTGGAGGTCCGGCATTTGGTTTCCCCTCATCGGTTTGCTCATGACGAGGGACTGGTCACCTTTGGCATGGAAGACAAGATTTTTACCATCTCGATGGATGCGTTGCTGGCTCAAGGTCCGATCTGGTATGAGGATGGAGGCGTCTTCGTGACCCTCGCCTCCGATCTCACGTCCTTGGAAGCCTATCAACGTGAAGTGAAGCGGCGCGGTGGTCCTGGGCGAACCAGCGAGGCTTCCGGTGTGCCCGCGGCCGAAGGCAGCATCGCAAGCATGGTGAGCCAGATGTCCGAGCAAAGCCTCAGCGGCGCCCGCCTCGGCCAGCCGGAGCGTCATCCGGTGGCGATGATGCTCGGATGCAAATACAACCAGAACCGGTTTCGCATCGAGACCGACGGCGACATCACCATGGAGAACGGTTATGGCAGCGAGAAGGCACATCGGTTTTTCTTTGGCATGAGTCGCTGGAGCCGCGTGGCGAACTACGCCGATCCGGCGCCGGCACTGATTTATCACGTGGAGCGACGAAACGGCGACTTGCGAATTCATCAGGAGAGTTTCGCGGTGCCCTTGCTCAAGCCCGTCGGCGAGGCCTTGACCGCCATTGAACCCACCGTCTGCCTGGTGCGGTTCACGCTCCGGAACGAAGGGCACCTGCCGGTAACAGCCTCCTTGCCCATTGAATTCTCTTCCCGTTCCCAACACACCCGGCATCCCTACCAGGACGGTGCGCGGAGTGGAGTCCCCGCCGGACCGCGCGACGCGCTGACACTGACCAACTATCCCGGCGCAGGCGGCGATGCGAATGATGAACGCCTCTTGGTTGTGGCGCCGGACGGTAAACCCGAAGTGCG
>CAYRLT010000006.1:0-7193 GCA_964425095.1 uncultured Luteolibacter sp. | reverse complement strand
TCGCCGCTCTTGTCGCCAATAGCGTGGCCGCCAAACAACTCCAGCCAAGCGACCTCATCGTCGCGGTAAACGATGCATACATCACCGGCGCACGGGAATTTTACCTGCATCTGGCGTCGTCCGCCGCCGTGCAGGAAACCGTTCTTTTCGTGGTCCGCGAGGGAAAATCATTGCGCGTGATTTTACCCGTGCCGCCGCAAAGCGAATGACCGCCTCGCTTCGCATTCTTTCACATCGCCATCCAAACACCCCGCATCCTCACTGACATGCCCCGCTCCAAAATCCCCTATTTTTTCCTCGCTTTAGCAGCTGCACTCGCCGTGGCCGCGCTGGTGATGTTGCTCCTCCACAAGAGAGCAAAACCCGCGCCGCCTAACACCGCCACGCCATCGACGCAGGAAACCCCTGTGATCTCAAAAACCGCTCCTGTCGATGATTTCGTCACGCCCCAAGATCCGGATGTAACCCTGAAGGAACTCGGCCTCGGCATCGCCACCGCTGATCCCGCAGAGCTCGTCAATCAGATTGCTAAAGCGTTTGATTCCGGCGATTTTGCCACACTCACCCGCCTCATCGACAAGGACGCATTGGACCCTCGAACCGCGGAACGCCTCAAGTTACTCTCCGCCGCAGGTCTGCGCTTGCGCCAGCCGAATGGCGTTCGGGAAATCGGCGAACTCGAGTTGAATGCCCGCACGCGCTGGATACTCGAATTGACTAGCCAGGAACCCGGCCACGACCAAATCCAACTCGATCTCCGCCGCAGCAATGGCAAGTGGACGGTGGAAAAAATCACCCTGCCAGCCGTTGCAGAAGCAGCGACTCCCGAGACCCTCATCCCCGATTCGCTCAGCGTGGTGGACTCCTTCCTGCAAGCGGTTCTCAAACAGAACTTTGAATTCGCCCGCGCATTGGTGGACTCCACCACTGTATCCGACACGAAGATCGCCGGGCTCTGCATTCTCTTTGAAGAGGGTGAATATCGGATGCGCGCCACCAAGCCCTTGCGTGCCATGTTTCAGCGTCAGGACACGGTCGGTTATATCGCCAACCTGGAAACCACCGATGGCAAACAAAGCGCTCATTTCGCCGTCACAATGAAACTTACGCCCGCCCCGTCGAAATGGCTCGTTTCCGAAATCAACCTCGACCAACTCCTCGCCGACTACGCCAGTCGCGTCGCCGGTGGCGATATCTATTACTCACCGCTCGTCAAAAACCCGGCCGGTGGCGACACCTTGGCGCTCTACTTCGAATTCGATGAGGACGTGATCAATCCGCGGACCTGCAGGCAATTGGGAATTGTTTCCCTGATCCTCAAATCCGATCCCGGAAAAAAACTCACCCTGAGCGGTCACACGGATTCGCTTGGAACGGAGGGCTACAACAGAAGTCTTTCAGAACGCCGAGCCGATGTGGTCCGTGATTTTCTAACGTCATCCGGAGTGAATGCCGCACAGATCGTCACCGTCGCCAAAGGCTCCAGCCAGCCGCGCCGCCCGAACGTCACCGAAACCGGTGTCGACAACCCCGAAGGCCGCCGCGCCAACCGACGGACCGAGATCTATCTGGATTTCTGATGGTTGTGATCCAGCGGGAATCCGTTGATCCGGTGAAATCCGCGCTTCCGCCGGACAGTATATGGGTGAATGGTGCGCCGCGCACCGCTCCCCTGTTTCCGGTATGATCCTCAGTCGAAGCCACCTGATTTGCCACCTGATCCCCCTCGGGCTGGCCGCTTGCGCCGTCAAGGGACCGCAGAACGTTTCACCGGACATCCCCGCCGCGTGGAAGAATGCCGCCGCCTTTCCCATGGCCTCCGCCCAGCGCGACCTCAGCCGCTGGTGGAAACGCTTTGACGATCCCGTGCTCAACCGCGTCATCGCCGACGGCCTCGCCAGCAGCCCGGACATCGCCTCCGCCGCGTCGCGCATCCGCGAGGCCCGCGCCCGCCGGAATGAAGTGGCGTCGTCGCTTTTTCCGTCCGTCGGCGGGGCCGTCGGATCCAATTCCAGTTGGCTGAAAACCCGCGGCCTACCCGAGGTTTCCGAAACCCGTTATTCCGCCGATCTCAATGCGTCTTGGGAAGTCGACTGGTATGGTAAAAACCGCTCGCGCGTCGAGGCGGCGTCCGCCCAAATCGGTGCCGCCGCCGAGAACTTCCACTCAGTCCAGGCTTCGCTGGCGGCTGAGATCGCCACCGCCTACACCAACCTCCGCGCGAATGAAACGCGCATGGCCGTGCTCCGCAACATTGTCAAAACCCGCGAGCAAACCGCCCAGCTCGCGACCTGGCGGCAGCAGGCCGGCGAGACGGATTCGCTCGAATCCAGCCAAGCGCAGACCAGCCTCGAACAGGCGCGCGCCGGCATCCCCACGCTGGAACAGGACATCGGCCAAGGGAAAAACCTGCTGGCCCTGCTCTGCGGCCGCGCCCCAGGCGCGCTCGACGCTGTTCTAACATCCGGCAAGTCGGCCATTCCCACGCCCTCCCGCAGCCTCGCTATCGGCATCCCGGCGGACACCATCCGCCAGCGCCCGGACGTCCGCATCGCCGGTTGGCAACTCGTCGCTGCCGTGGCCAGCACCCGCTCGGCTGATGCCGAACGTCTGCCGTCGCTCAATCTATCAGGAAACCTCGGCCTCAACGCGCTCAGCGCCGGCAAACTCTTCGATCCCCAGACCACCAGCGCCAACCTCATCGCCGGTCTCAGCGGCCCGATCTTCGATGCCGGCCGCATCCGCTCCAACATCGAGGCCCTCGGCGAGGCGCAGGATCAGGCCGTGCAAACCTACCGCTCCGCCGTTCTAACCGGCCTGTCCGAAGTTGAGGACGCGCTCATTGCCTGCCGTCGCTCGGCCGAGCGGCTTGAAACGATTGAAAAGGCGACCCGTCTCGCCCGCGAATCCGACCAACTCGCCCGCCAGCGCTATGAGGCCGGCGAGATCGACTTCCTCGCCGTGCTCGATTCCCAGCGCACCTTACTCTTTCTCGAGGACAACCTGCTGTCCTCCCGCACCGACCGGACTACGGCCTACATCCGTCTCTATCAGGCGCTCGGCGGCGGTTGGTCGCCCGCCTCCTGACGACTCACAAATTCCAGCCAGTTTCTCACCCATGCGAAAACCAAAACCAAACGAAGATCTCGCTGAAATCGTCCGTGAAGGCGCGTCCAAGCCGGTCCGCAAACGGCTAATGCTTCTCATCGGGATCTCCCTGCTCGGCGGTGGCGTCTGGTATTATTTCAACCGCGCTAACGATGCGAATGGCGAACCTGAATTCGTCACCGAGCCCGTGAAGATCGGCCGCATTTCGCTGATCGTCACCGCTGCGGGCAATCTCGCACCCACCAACCAGATCATCATCGGCAGCGAACTCTCCGGCACCGTCAAGGAACTCTACGTGGATACCAATGATTCGGTGAAAAAAGACCAGATCCTCGCCAAGCTGGACACGTCCAAGCTCGAACAACAGACCGAACGCAGCCGCGCTGCGCGTCTTGTCGCCAAGGCGCGGGTAAGCCAGGCCGTAGCCACGCTTTCCGAAAGCAAGGCCGCACTCGCCCGCCAGGAGGAATTGCTAGAACTCAGCGGCGGTAAAACCCCGTCGCGCGCCACCATGGAAAACTCCCGCGCCACCGTCGCCCGTTCCGAGGCCGACCTTGAAAGCACCAAGGCCGCCGTCAACGGCGCCGAGGCCGATGTCCGCGCATTCGAAAGCGATCTCCAGAAAGCCATCATCCGCTCGCCCGTGGATGGCGTCGTCCTCTCCCGCTCGATCGAGGTCGGGCAGACCGTCGCCGCTTCCTTCACCGCTCCCACGCTTTTCACCATCGCCGAGGACCTGAAGAAAATGGAATTGTTAGTCTCGGTGTCGGAAGCGGACATCGGCCGCGTCGAGGCCGGGCAAACCGCGACTTTCAGCGTCGATGCCTGGCCCACCCGCTCCTACACCGCCACCGTCAAAAAGGTCGCGTTCGGATCGGCTAACAACAATGCGACGGGCACGGGCGGCGGGCCTAACAACAATGGCTCCGCTGCCGCCACCGGCGTCGTCACCTACAGCACCGAGTTGGACGTCGCCAACGACGATCTCTCGCTGCGCCCCGGCATGACCGCCTCGGTGGACATCGCCATCGTGGACAAGAATGACATCATCGTGGTTCCCAACTCGGCACTGCGCTTCGATCCGGAAGTAGCCGCAGCCATCGGCAAACCGGACAAGAGCAAGCGCACGATCGTCCAGACCCTCATCCCCGGCCGCGGCCGCTGGCGCACTCCTCCGCCACCGAAACCCGGCTCCCGCACCACCGAACCCCATGTTTGGACGCTGAAGGACGGAAAACCCGAACTGATCATCGTGAAAACCGGCATCACCGACGGACTGCGGACCGAAATCACCGATGCCTCCCTTGCCGAAAGCGCGCCCGTCATCCTCAGTATCAAGCCCGTCGCCAATTCCGAATGATTGCGGAAACCCTCATCGAGCTGCGCGGTCTCACCAAGACCTACGGCAGCGGAGACGCCGCGTTCCAAGCCCTGTGTGGGGTGGATCTGAAAATTCGCGCCGGCGAATTCGTGGCCGTCATGGGCCCCAGCGGCTCGGGAAAATCCACGCTGATGAACCTGTTAGGATGTCTTGACAGCCCCACCTCCGGTTCCTATCGATTCAAGGGCATCGAGGTGGAGACGCTCAACAAAGACCAGCGCTCGCTGATCCGCCGCCATGCGTTAGGTTTCATCTTTCAGGGATTCAACTTGCTCGCCCGCACCTCGGCCTTGGAAAACGTCGAGCTCCCGCTGCTTTATCGCGGCTATTCGCGCAAGGAGCGTCATGATCTCGCCCGCGAGGCACTCGCCAGTGTCGGCCTGCCCAATAAGGAACGCAACACACCCGCCGAACTCTCCGGCGGTCAGCAACAGCGCGTCGCCATCGCCCGTGCCATCGTTACGAAACCTGAAACGCTCTTCGCCGACGAGCCCACCGGCAACCTCGACTCGAAAACCACCCGTGAAATCATGGAACTGCTTGACCGCCTCAACTCGGAACGCGGCATTTCCATCATCATGGTGACCCACGAGGAGCATGTCGCGTCCCATGCGAAACGCGTCATCGAGGTGATCGATGGCCTGATTTCCAAGGATTCCACCCCTACGCCGCCGCGCATTGAATTATGATTTTCAACGCTCTGCTCATCGCCATCCGTGAGATCCGCCGGAACTTGACGCGCTCTTTTCTAACGGTGGTTGGCATCGTCATCGGCGTGGCGGCGGTCGTCACGATGGTCACTCTCGGCCGCGGTGCGACGGTAAGCGTCAAGGAGCAGATTTCCAAGATTGGCAGCAATCTATTGATACTCCGACCCGGTCAGGGCTGGGGATCATGGGGCGCGCCACAGTTCACGCTTGCCGATGTGAACGCTATCCGCGACCAGACCCCGGGCATCGCCGGCATCGCTCCCTTTGTCCGGACCAACGTGACTGCCGTCTATCAGGAGAACGACCGTGCCACCGACGTCCAAGGCACCACCGCCAATTATTTTGGCATCGCCAACTGGAATATCACGCTCGGCCGCTTCTTCACCGATGACGAGGTGAAAGATGCAGCCCCCGTCTGCGTTATCGGGGAAACTATCCGCGAGGAGCTTTTCGGCGAGGGAGTGGATCCCATCGGTTGCAAGATCCGCGCGAAGTCGATCTCCTTTGAAGTCGTCGGAGTTACCGCCGCCAAGGGCCAAGGCGGATTTGGCGATGATCTGGACGACAACATCATCACGCCCTATACCACCGTCCAGCGCCGTCTCACCGGGCGCGGAAAAGGTCAGAACATCAACCAGATCATGATCTCCGGCATCGACGGCTACCCGGGAGCCAACATCGTCGCCGATGTCAGTTCATTGATGCGCGAGCGCCGTGGCATCCGTCCGAACGAGGACGACAACTTCAATGTTTTCGACTCTCAGCAACTCGCGGAAGTTATCAGTTCCAGCACCAAGGTGATGACATCGCTGTTAGGCGCGGTGGCCGGCGTGAGTTTGTTGGTAGGCGGCATCGGCATCATGAACATCATGTTGGTTTCCGTGACCGAGCGCACTCGCGAGATCGGCATCCGTCTGGCCATCGGTGCCCGTGCCCGCGAGGTGCTGCTGCAGTTCCTCGTCGAGGCCGTCACGCTCTCCTGCGTTGGCGGCATCTCTGGCATCATCCTCGCCTACGGACTTTGTGTCATGCTGGTGAAGGTGGTCGGCGCGCCGTTCGTTTTTGATCTCCGGATCAACGTTATCGCCTTCGTGTTTTCCGCCGCCATCGGCATCGTCTTCGGTTTCATGCCCGCCCGCCGCGCCGCCCGCCTCGATCCCATCGAAGCGCTCAGGCATGAATGAGGAGACACCACACTTCTGTGGTGCAGTTTCTTCCGGGATAGGGCCGTCCGGCCGAAGGCCGGACGACGCCCCCCACTGATCCGGACGAGCGCAATTAACGCATCCGGTTCCTCGGGGTTGTGGTTTCATTGCATTTTGGAGTGTATGATGCGAGCAGGAAATAAGGGAAAGACACTCAGCATGCCTTGGAACCGTTCCCAGTTCGGGCTGCTGCTGCGGTTGCGCCGCTGAAGCCACCTGCGCCACAACTTCGCCACCTCATACCGTAGCCGTGACAGCATGCGGATATTTCCAGTGACTCCGTAGTAGCCGTCATGACCACGCAGCTTCTCGTTGAGCTTGCGCTGCTGCTCCTTCATGGACAGGTGACGGTGTTCCATCCCCCATTCCTTGATCGCTTGCAGCGTCCGTCGGAACCGCCCCGCCGCGGTTTTCTTCATCACCACCTGATTGCCCTTCTGTGACTTCCCCCAGTAATGGGTGAAGCCAAGGAAGTCGAAGGTCTCCGGTTTGTCGCCGGTTCCTCCATTCCGCGATGGCCGCCCGAAGCGCACCAACCGCTTTTTCTCAGTATTGATCTTCAGCCCGAAACGGGCAAACCGCTTCGCGATCACCCGCTGGACTTTATGAACATCCTCCAGTCGCTCAAAACCCATGACAAAGTCATCGGCATATCGCACCATGAAGGTTCTCTCCTGGCACGCGGGCTGAACGGATTCCACGAACCATTTGTCCAGCACCTCGTGCAGATAGATGTTACTGAGCAGTGGTGATATCACCCCGCCTTGGGGTGTGCCTTCCTCCGGGTAA
>CAYRLT010000005.1:0-8147 GCA_964425095.1 uncultured Luteolibacter sp. | reverse complement strand
TGATCGCACGCGAGAGGATGCCGATGTCGGTGGCGAGCACGCCTTTTTCGTAATCGTCGAGTGTGAGTTTGCGGCGTTTTTCCAATGCCCCGGATTCGCGGGTTTCGGCTGCGAATTTCTCGACGATCAACCACAGTGCGGTGAGGGTTTCGGGGATCAATGCGGAGCAGGTGGTGCAGCGGGTTTTCCAACCGGGTGTTGCGGGTTGGAGGAAATGCAAGACGCGGCTGTATTGGGCACCGGCGAGTTTGGCGCGTTGGATGTTGTCGCCATCGGCCTTGTTGACTGCGAGCAGGTCGGCGATTTCGATGACGCCTTTTTTCATGCCTTGGAGTTCGTCTCCGGCACCGGCGATCATGATGAGCAGGAAAAAATCGACCATTGAGCGGACCGTGATTTCGTTTTGGCCGACGCCGACGGTTTCGACGAGGATGACGTCGAAGCCGGCCGCCTCGCAGAGCAGCATCGTCTCGCGGCTCTTGCGGCCGACACCGCCTAATGAACCGCCGGAGGGTGATGGCCGGATGTAGGCGCTTGGCTCGCGGACGAGGTTCTGCATGCGGGTTTTATCGCCGAGAATACTGCCGCCGTTGACGCTGCTGCTGGGGTCCACGGCAAGGACGGCGACACGTTTGCCTTGCTCGCAAAGTTGGCAACCGAGGGCCTCGATGAGTGTGCTTTTTCCGGCTCCGGGGACTCCGGTGATGCCGAGGCGGATGGAGTTTCCGGTTTTCGGCAAAAGGCGGGTGAGCAATTCCTGAGCGAGTGCTTCATGCTCGGGGAGGTTGCTTTCGACGAGCGTGATCGCACGCGAGAGGATGCCGATGTCGGTGGCGAGCACGCCTTTTTCGTAATCGTCGAGTGTGAGTTTGCGGCGTTTGGGAGGTTTGCTGCGTTCATCCGGGTGGGCTGATGAAACGCCAGCCATGACGCGACAGGCGAAATTCGGGTTGTCCTCAGCACCTGCGGGTGCCCAATCCGGAAGGGATGCGCAAGAGCATGAGGGTTCCGCCGAGGGGGCTGGATCGTTGTCGGTCGGACGGTTCATGGAACGGCGGAAGCATTCGGTGTTTTTCCGCAGGAGACAAGTCTGGGAATTTGGGCGCATGATCCGCGAGGGTGTCTTTGATTATCCGGCTCCTGCGGCGGATGCTGAAAGATCTGATCCCAACAATCCGGTTCCACTCATTTATAGTGGCTTTCAACGATCAGAATGACGGATGATTTTAAGCCCGCCAAAAGACAAAGGCGGCGGTCGCGAGCACGAGTGAAGCGAAGGCATAGCGCAGGGATTTTTCGGGTAGCAGCGAGGCGAATTTTCCACCTGCTAGAACGCCCGCTCCGGCGATGGCGGCGAAAACAGCGGCGAGGACCCATGGTGTAGTGGCTTCACCGAGGTGGGCGATGAATCCGGCGGCGGAGTTGCAGGCGATGATCGCGAGTGAGGTGCCGGTGGCGGCGCGCATGGGGAGTCGCGCGAATTTGGCGAGCGCGGGCATGAGCAAAAACCCGCCGCCGACTCCAAGAAAACCGGTGAGAACGCCGACCGCTAAACCCGCGAGGAGGCATCGGAACGGCTTGCACTCGGGTGCGGGTTGGCTTGCGGATTTTTGGTGAATCAGCATTCTAACGGCAATGACTACCATTAGCACCGCAAAGGTGATCATGAGTGCGGAAGGTGAAAGAAGTGGAGTAAGTTTCGCGCCAAGTGCCGCGCCAGCCATACCGGAGATGACAAATATTCCCGCGGCTTTGAAATGCACGTCACCCGCACGGGCGCGCTGCCATGCGCCGATCAGCGCGGCGGTGCCGACGATGAGCAGGCTCAGGCCCACCGCCTCGCGGGGCGGAATACCCGCGAGGTAAACGAGCACGGGCAGTGTGAGGATGCTGCCGCCCGCGCCGGTGAGGCCGAGTGAAAGGCCGATGGCGACAGCTCCTAACAGTGCAAGGGCGTTCATTCCATCAGTCCGGTTGGAATCTCGGCGAAGGAGCCATCGACATGCACCACGTCGTGGCCGCGCGAGGCGAGAAATGCCGAGGCGAGGGCGGCGCGGATTCCGCTGCCGCAGTGAACGAACAGCGGCTTGCCGGATGGTATTTCATCGAGACGTGCGGCGAGGCGGGTGTAGGCGATATTTTTCGCGCCTTTCACATGACTGGCGGAAAATTCATCCGCGCCGCGGACATCTAGCACGGTTGCATCTGCGGGGAGATCCGCAGTGGCGATGCGTGGGTAGCTGGTGGTGAAACTTGTATTGGATAGAGCTTCGTTTTCAGGGATCCATGCCGCGACTTGATCGAGGCCGATGCGGACCAATTGGCGGACGGCTTCCGCGACTTGGGATTCGTCTTCGGCGACTAATAAAATACACGAGGTTTCATTGATGTATGAGCCGGCCGCGATGGGCAGTTTGCCGCCGGGTAGGGGAGCGAACAAGGCTCCCTGCAGGTGCTTTGCGGCGAAGGTGGCGCGGTCGGTGCGGAGATCGAGGATGGCGGCCTTGCCGATCCATTCGCTGAGTTCTGCGGCGGCGATGCGTTTGGGCGCGGGCAATTTTCCTGCGGGTAACAAGGCGGGGCCGAGTTTGTTGTCGCGTTTCATCCGGGCGAAGTAGAGCGGTGGCTCGGGTTGGCCGGAGAGGATGTGTTTGACGAATTGGTCTTCGGTGGCGGTAAGAGCTTCACGCAGTGCGGGATTGAATTTTCGCTCGTAGCTCAGAACGCTGTTAGGAATGGCGCCGAGCGCTTTGCCGCAGGCACTTCCCGCACCGTGAGCCGGGAGGATTTGCAGGTGATCCGGGAGAGTTGCGGTTTCGCGGAGGCTGGCGTAGAGCGTGCGCGCGCTGGGTTCCATGACACCGGTTTGGCCGGCGGCGCTTTCGAGGAGATCCGGCCGTCCGACGTCGCCGACGAAGATGAAATCGCCGGTTAGAAGTGCGATTGGCTCGTCCGCGCCGCCGCCGATGTCGGTGACGAGGAAGCTCATGTGCTCAGGCGTGTGTCCGGGGGTGAGCAAGGCTTTTAGTTCGATGTTTCCGACGCGGAAGACGTCGCCGTGTTTGAGGCAGCGGGCGTTGGGATTTCCCTTGGCCCATTCGAATTGCCAGTCGGGACCGCCTTCTTCGGATAGATAAGCGATCGCTCCATGGCGATCGACGAGTTCACGCGCGCCGCTCAGGTAATCGGCGTGGATGTGGGTGTCAGCGACCGCGGTGATGCGGAGGTTGTTTTCCGCAGCTACCTGGAAATAGCGGTCGAGATCGCGCTCGGGATCGATGACGATCGCCTCACCGCTGCGCTGGCAGCCGATGAGGTAGGCGTTTTGAGCGAGCGAGGAGTCGGTGATTTGGCGGAGGAACATGGTTTTGGCTTTTCGGTTTGGGGGAGGGATTGTCAGACGGAGCACGAATTGCCTTCGCACTTGATGCCGGAGCGTTGGTTCCATGGCATTTTCGCGAGGATCATCGCCATGCCGCACCAATCGGTGATGCCGGCAAACATCAGCCCCGCGCCGACAAAAGCACTGATGCCATAGAATCCTGGATTCACCCAGGTGCCGAGGACCACGCCGCTGAGTGTCATGAAACCGGCGGCGATGCGCACTTGCCGCTCGAGGGACAGGGCTTTGCGTCCGCGGTTGACTGGCAGTCCAGCGGCATCCCAAGCGGTGACTCCGCCTTCGAGGATGACGATATTTTCGCAACCTGCGGCGCGGAGTTTTTGGAACGCTTGTTCCGCCCGCTTGCCACTGCGGCAAATGAGGACGCAGGCATCGGCCTGCTCGGCGGCTGCTTTTACTGCGGCAAGATTCAAGCGGTCCAGCGGCATGAGAGTGGAGCCCGTGAGGTGGATTTCTCCGTGCTCAGCTGGTGTTCGCACGTCAATGAGGGTTACGCGTTTGCCGGCTTGGAGGTCTTGATTGAGTTGTTTTGGCTGGATGTTCATAAGATTGGTCGGAAGATGAATTACTATATAGCCACATAATTATACTTGCAAGGGGGATTTTCCCAACTATTTTTGCAGGTGATGAAACTTGATTCACAGCAACTCGAACGCGTGGCGAATTTATTCCGGGCGTTTTCGGAGGCCACGCGGTTGGCGATTGTGCAGGAGTTGAAATTTGGAGAGCTCAGCGTTTCCGAAATCGTTGGGCGGCTGAGCACCAGTCAGGCCAATGTATCCAAGCAACTGAAGCTGTTGCACGACAGCGGATTGGTAAGCCGGAGGAAGCTCGGCACCCAGGTTCTGTATAAGATTGCGGACCCGATGGTGCTGGAGCTCTGCACGCTGGTCTGTGACAAGCTGAATCGGGATGCCATGAAGCCGGCGGCATTGGAATTCTGAAAAGATTCCCGCCCTTGCGTCCGCGGCGGCAACCGTTTAGGAATCCCGAAACAATTTTCCCCATGGCTGCAGATTACACCGAAGACGACATCAAATCCCTCGATTGGCGCGAACACATCCGGATGCGCCCGGGCATGTACATTGGCAAACTCGGCGATGGCACTTCGCCCGACGACGGCCTCTACATCCTGCTCAAGGAGGCGATTGATAACTCGATCGACGAGCACATCATGGGCTACGGCAAGGAGATCCGCGTCGAGATCGACGAGCAGGGCCGCGTGGAAGTGCGCGATTTCGGCCGTGGCATTCCGCTCGGGAAACTTTTCGACTGTGCGGCGCAGATCAACACCGGCGCGAAGTATGACAGCGAGGCTTTCAAGAAATCCGTGGGTCTGAATGGTGTCGGCATCAAAGCGGTGAACGCGCTCTCCGATTTCTTTGAAATTCAGGCATGGCGCGAAGGTGAAACCAAGGCGCTCGAATTCTCCAAAGGCAAGCTGACAGTGGACATGAAAAACCCGCGCCGCGATGATGGTGCGAACGGCACGCGTCTCGCGTTTGAGCTCGACCGCTCGATTTTTCCGCCCAAGGCGAAATACAAAGATCCCTTCGTCGAGAAGATGTGCCGGTATTATTCCTATCTGAATCCGGCGCTCACCGTGGTGTTCAACGGCAAGAAATTCCGCTCGAAGGATGGCTTGTTGGATTTGCTGCGTGAGGAAATGGAAAATGAGCCGCTCTATCCGCCGATTCACCTGGTCGGCAAGGACATCGAGATCGCCTTCACCCACACCGCCGAGAGCAGCGAGGAATATTATACGTTCGTCAATGGTCAGAATACTTCTCAAGGCGGCACTCACCTCGTGGCATTCCGCGAGGCGTTGGTGCAGGTGATCCGCGGGTTTTATAAGAAACAATACGAACCTTCCGATATCCGGGCCGGTATTGAGGCTGCGATCTGCGTGCGGATCGTCGAGCCGGTGTTCGAGTCCCAGACCAAGACGAAGCTGGGCTCAGCGGGCATCGCTCCGGATGGCGAATCGCTGCGCACTTTCATTGGGAATTTCCTCAAACAAAATCTCGACAACTATCTGCATAAAAACCCGCAGGTGGCCGAGACCATTCAGAAGCGTATTCTCTCCGCCGAGCGCGAGCGCAAAGACCTCAAAGGCATCCAAAAGCTCGCCCGCGAACGCTCGAAGCAGGCGAAGGTTCACAACAAAAAGCTTCGCGATTGTCGTGTGCGTTTTGATAGCAAGCACAAGCGCCGCGAGGAATCCACGCTCTTCATCACCGAGGGTGACTCCGCCTCCGGTTCCATCACCAAAAGCCGCGACGTGGAAACGCAGGCGGTGTTTTCGCTGCGCGGGAAACCCCTCAACACCTTCAGCCTGCCGCGTAAGATTGTTTATGAAAACGAGGAGTTTGCGTTGCTCCAGGCCGCACTCAACATCGAGGATGGTATCGAGTATTTGAGATATAACAAAGTCGTTATCGCCACCGATGCCGACGTTGATGGCATGCACATCCGGTTGCTCTTGCTCACGTTTTTCCTTCAGTTCTTCCCGGAAATGATCCGTGACGGGCATTTGTGGATCTTGCAGACGCCGCTGTTCCGGGTCCGCAACAAGAAGGAAACGATCTATTGTTACGATGAGGATGAGCGCAAGAAGGCCATCGCCAAGCTTGGTAAAAATGCGGAGATCACCCGCTTCAAGGGCCTCGGTGAAATCTCGCCCGACGAGTTCGGCTTCATGATCGGCCCGGAGATGCGGCTTGATCACGTGGAGTATGAAGAAGGCAAGGGAGTTAAGGAGTTGTTGGCCTTCTACATGGGCAAGAACACCCCGGACCGCCAAGACTTCATCATCGCCAACCTCCGCGAAGACGTGGACAAGCAGATCGAAGTCGCTGTGGCGTGAAACGTGGCGGCGGTTTTCATCGCCATGTCCAGTCATCATCTGACTGGCGGCACTTTACGATGTCTCCATTCCAGCCATCAATCAGCACCTGAAGCGCCTTTTTGGCATCAGAACCCGCACCGCGCTGGGTGTGGAGTGAGGATTAAGTTCTGGTGGCTGTGAACTATTGTGGGGAGGGCAAAAAACCACTGAACGCAGATTGAGCGTTAGCGAATATTGAAAATCATGGCGTACCCGTAATTAGCATAGCCAGAGGCAAACACTGAGAATCTCTGAGAGAACTGATTTTTCATACTCTCAGTGGAATCAGTGGCGCTAAGTGTTTCAGTGGTCAAATTGCTCGAATTCACCAAAGGACTCCCATTGGTTGAACTGCGGCCATCAGGGGAAGGCGATGGTGGTGTCCATCGAAAAGCTGCGGGCGATGCGATAGTTGAAAAAGTCCGCGAGTAAGAGGGAGGCTGAGAAGGTGCGGAAAAGAATAGCCTCCGGCGGGAGAAGGTGAAGTGTGGCGGTCATAGAGGCGCCGCTACTGGAGCAAGATTTCGACATCCTGCCGCACCGTGAGCGAATTGTTGCTGATTGAGCTGAGGAAGTGAATGACTGGGGTCGGAGGCGGACGTCGCATGAACCCCGCGCATATGTGAAGGTGCCGATATTTGTGAAACTGGTCCGACTGATTTGCGCCTTGCGGAATTCCGGTTTATTGTGTATTTGGAATCCATGAAGACGACGATTGATATTCCAGATAAGGCGTTGGCGGATGCCATGCGGTTCACCGGGGCGAAGACGAAACGGGAGGCGGTGGTGAAGGCTTTGGAGAGTTACAATCGTCAGCAAAGGGTCCAGGATCTGGTGGCGAGCTTCGGTACACTGGATTTCGCCAGTAATGATGAGATTGAGGCAGGCGATCTTGAAGAAATCGCATTGAAGAAAACAGGAAACCGCAAATCATGAAATCCACAGTCCTCATCGACAGCTCGGTGTGGGTGGAAGCTTCCCGAAAGGGCGGTGATGAGTCGTTGAAGGCGGAGCTTGCAGGTTTGCTGCGCGCTGGACGCACGGCGATGACATGGCCGGTATGGGTGGAACTCCACCAGGGAGCCAAAGGAAAACGTGAAGAGGAGAACCTCAAGGGCTGGCGGGAGGTGAGCCATTGGCTTGACTTTGATGATGCTTGCTGGGCCGAGTCGGCAAAGACCGCACGAGCTTGCCTGCGGGTCGGTGTGAACGTGCCCTTCGGCGATGTGCTGGTTTTCGCCTGCGCGACACGCCACGGGGTTGAATTGTTGGAACGAGATCGCCATTTCGCAATGATCCGCGAGGCGGTGAAATCATGATTAACGGCTACACTGTCCTTAGCATTTCGATCGTTTCGGTTAGCTTTGCGGTTGGGGATTCCGATTTAAGCCGTGGAAATCTTCGTCCTTCGAGTAGGATATAGTCGCCATTGCGGTGGAGCATGAGGCGTTGGCCGTTGATCTCGACGGAGTTGATGTTTTCAGCGGCAGCGAGGGCTTTGATGCGGGCGATTTGCAGGAGATTTGCTGCGGCTTCGGGAATGCGGCCGAAGCGGTCGCGCCAGGATTTTGCCAGGGCATCGACGGCTTTTTCGGTGCCGGCTTCGGAGAGTTCGCGGTAGGCGGTGATGCGGAGTTTGGTTTCGGTGAGCCAGGAGGCGGGGAGGAAGGCGGGAAGAGGTTGAACCGCCAAGACGCCAAGTTCGCCAAGGTTTTTCTTGGTGTGAATGCCCTGTTTTCTGGATTCTGAGCTTTGGGTTTTTGAGGCCCACTGGGTCTCGGTAGTGGTGATGAAATCGGCTTTGAAGCTGGATTCGCCGCGTGGGGCGTCTTTGCGGCCTTTGAGTCGATCGACGGA
>CAYRLT010000004.1:0-3385 GCA_964425095.1 uncultured Luteolibacter sp. | reverse complement strand
TCCGCATTCGCATAGGGAGTTAGATAAGGGATCTTGCGCTTGCGAACCTTGGGCATGATGTCGAATGCGGGTCCGAGATCTTGATAGGTGGCTGCCGCCATGTTGTATCCACCCATGCGCATGCCTTCCTTCCAGACCTCGAAGACTTCCGCTAGTCTGCCGTATCGACCTGCTAGAGCGAGACTGGAGGTCAGATTCAGCGCCACGTCCGATCGCGCAAAATAACCTCGTTTCAGGCACACCTCATACATCGCGCCATACACGGCGGCCGCCCAATCGGCGTCCAGCCGACCTCCTCCCGTCTGGGCCTCATACCAGGCATTGGTATAGAGTCCGATGTAGCTCCAATTGGCCTCACTGCTGTGATGTGCCGACAAACCATCGGATTTTTCCCCGTCGTCGATCCGCAATTCCATTTCACGGGCCAGATAATCCGCGGCTGCTTGCACGCCATCGCTGCGGCGCATGGCGGTCATGTTTTCGATCACCACGTCTGAGGAAGGTCGAAGCGGGGGATGCGGGATTTTTTTGAGCAATTCGCCGGATCGCCCGGCCTCGTAGCTATCGGGTGAACATGAGGTGAAGCTGAGGGCGTAAGGTGCGGGCTTGCCAGGGGCGACCCGTTGGAGCAGGTGATAGCGCCCTCTGCGGGTGAGTGTTTCTCCCTCGGTTTTGTAGCGGCTGACACGGCTGGCCTGCGGACAGCGGGCGACGATTCTGGGGCAATCCTCGAGAGACACGTCGGTGGGTTGGATGGTATTCACCAGTTCTCCGTTGTCATTGATCAGGAGCCAGGTGTTGGGTTGCAGGTCGCCGGGGGTGTTGATGAACAACCATTCCACCAATCCGGTGCTCCAGAACCTGAAGCCGATGTAGCGCTGGCCACCGATCACGATGGTGCTGCCCTCCTGGTGCATCCGGAACAGGTAGGCTTCCCCCAAGTTGTTGTCGCTGAAATGGAGGTAAGGCAGCTTGCTGAGTTCGGATGTTGGGAAACTCACACCCGCCGGCTTGGCTGCCGGAGGGAAGGTTTGAGCGCTGGACTCTGCGAGGAAGGCGAACAAAAATCCGGCAAGGAGTGAGAGAGCCAACGCGAAGCGGGCAATGAGACAGGGTTTCATCACCCGGAACTGTATGAAGGAATAGTCGGCATGGCGATTATGAAGTTAGATCGGGTTTAGCCTGAAAGGAAGATGGCGAACCACAACCGGAGCGTAGCGTAGATGGACGAACGCTAATCTTTGAATTCGGAGGCAAAATACACGGAACGCACGGAAGCACCAGAACCCGGACTGCGCTTGGTGTAGAGTGTGGATTAAATTCCGGTAGCGGTGAATTATTGGCGTGAGCACAAATAAACCACTGAAACACTGAGAGAACTGAGAATATGAAAAATGAGTTCCCTCAGTGGTGCTCAGTGCTTCAGTGGTAAAAACGCTCGAATTCATAAACAACGACCATTAAGGGTCAAAGTCTTATGAAAATGACTTGCTCGGATTAACTAAAATTAAGGGAAGTGCGCCGGGGCTTGAAGAGGGGTGTGGGGTTTGTTATCAAGTGCGGGTGTTGATTCGGAACCGCCTTGAAGAACTCTCCGCCTTGGGAGAACCGCTGCATTTGGCAATGGGGGTTTTTGATGGAGTGCATGTTGGCCACCAAGCGGTGATCGCGCGGGCGGTGGCGGCAGCTGAGCGCGAGGGCGGGCTGGCGGGTTTGCTGACGTTTGATCCGCATCCGATCCGGGTGATCGCTCCAGCGAAAGCGCCTGCGGCACTGCTGGCGACGCTGGATCACAAGGCGGAAATCGTTGCGGATCTGGGAGTCCGGTTGTTTTTACCGCTGCATTTTGATGCGGAGTTTGCGGCGATGGAGGCGGGGGAGTTTATTGCGCGACTGATGACGGCCCCGGTTCGGACGCTCGCGGTGGGTGAGGATTGGCGTTTTGGGCACAAGCGCAGTGGCGATGTTGCGTTGCTTATGGATGAGGCCGGGAAACGCGGATTTCAGTTGGAGGTGGTGTCGCCGGTCATGATCGAGGGCGACCGCGTCAGCAGCACGCGGATCCGACAGGCCATCGGCGACGGCAATTTGGCGGCGGCGGCGCGGATGTTGGGCCGGCCTTATTCGGTGAGTGGCACGGTCGTCCCGGGGGATCAACTTGGCCGGACTTTGGGTTTTCCCACGGCGAATCTTCCCACTGGCGACATCCAGCTTCCGCTGGCAGGCGTGTGGGCAGTGCTGGTTCGGGATCAGGATGGCCGGCCTTGGAAGGGCGTGGCGAATCTCGGCACGCGTCCGACGGTGGGTGGCACTGAGAAACGGCTGGAGGTGCATTTGTTCGATTTTTCCGGGGATTTGTATGGTCGCAATCTGGATGTCCAGTTTGTGAAGCATCTGCGGCCAGAGGAAAAATTCGCCTCGCTTGAGGCGCTCCGTGCGCAGATCGAGCAGGATGCCCGGGCGGCCCGGGATGCTCTTGACGGATTCCATCCCAAAACCGATTTTAAACCACAGATTACACAGATTGACACAGATTAGGAATCCGTTGGGCGATCACTTTGAAACTTAAACAGCGTGATAATAAATCCTCAGAAATCTGCGTAATCTGCGTAATCTGTGGTCAACCTTCAGCCACGCCTCCCTGCAACTTCGAAATTCGGGTTCAATAAGCGAACCAGCGCCGATTTTCTGATCAACAAACTTCTAAAACATGGAACTCAACGATACATGGGCCGCCCGTCTGGGCGAAATTCTCGCCGAATTCAACTGCCAGACCGGCACTTTGCACCGGACTCTGCCCGACGGGCAAACGCTCGAACTCGTCTGCCAACTCGGGGTGCCGAATTTCCTTTTGGAAAAAATTTCCGTCATCCCCTTCGGAAAAGGCATCGCCGGGGCCGCGGCAGAACGCCAGAAACCGGTAGAACTCTGCAATCTCCAGCAAGATCTTGGCGGCGTTGCGAAACCGGATGCCCGTAAAACCGGGGTTTCAGGATCGCTGGCCGTGCCGGTTTTCTGTCCGGAATCGGACTCTGTGATCGGCACTCTCGGCATCGGCATGATCGCGCCGCATGAGTTCACGGATCTGGAAAAACGCCGCCTTGAGGAAATCGCACGGGAAATCGGGCTGATTTTTCAAAACAAACGCTAGTGCCGTGATTGACCCCGCGCGGGATGTGATTAAACTCCGCCCATGACTCCGGTAGAATCAGCGACAAAAATTCTCGATACGATGCTCGGGCATCTCGGGCTTGTGGCGACCATTGAGGTTCAGGAAACCGATGACGGACCCTGTTTGCAAATTCACTCGACCGACAGCCAGACGATCATCGGTCGGGATGGCGACCGCTTGGATGACTTGCAATATCTGGTCAATCGCATCCTG
>CAYRLT010000003.1:0-2674 GCA_964425095.1 uncultured Luteolibacter sp. | reverse complement strand
CTTTCGCAACTGCCGTCTTATAGGCCGCCGCTTCCGGTTGGCCCATCTCCACTTCCAGGACGAAATTCTGGAAGTCTCCACCTTCAGGGCTGCCGTCCCCCCCAATGAAGCGGACACGGAAGAGGCGGACCACAATGGCCGCCCGCCCCGCCACCTCAAGGACGAGGATGGAATGGTCCTGCGCGACAACATCTTTGGGACGCCGGAGGAAGATGCGCTCCGCCGCGACTTCACCATCAACGCGCTGGCCTACAATATTGCGGACACTTCCGTGATCGACTACAGCACCGGCCTGAGCGACCTCGAACAGCGCCTGATCCGCCCCATCGGCGACCCTTTGGTGCGGTTCACGGAAGACCCGGTGCGAATGGTCCGCGCCGTTCGTTTTGCGGCATCCCATAACCTCGCCATCGAACCGGCGACCTGGGAGACGCTCTGCGTACTCTCCTCCACCATTTCCCGCGCTGCGCCGGCCAGGCTCTACGAAGAGATGCTGAAACTCTTTCTGCTCGGATCCGCGCGGCAGGTTTTCACGCTGCTGGAGGCCAGCGGACTCCTTGCCGCCCTTTTCCCGTCGCTGGGTCGGTGGCTTGATGGAAACGGCGACCGCCGGGCGGTGCTGCACACCAATCTGGAATGCCTCGATCGGCTCCATCGAAGCGGGGTTCCCCCGTCTCCGGCGCTCTTTCTCGCCGCGCTCTTCGGGCCGGGTCTCGAGGAGGAAACGGTTGCCCGGAACCGTGACGGCATCTCGCACCCGCAGGCGCTCCACGCCGCATGCGCTGTTTTTATGGAAGAGTTCTGCAAGACCGTGACCATCCCGGGACGGGTCGGGGGTCAACTGCGCGGGATCCTCGCATTGCAGCCCTCGCTGCATCGAATGCCGCCACGGCGCCCCGCCTCCCTGGTCGGCAGGCCCGATTTTGCGGACGCCATCTCCTACCTCTGTCTCATCGCAAAGACCCAGGCAGAAAACAGAACCGCTCGGGAATGGTGGCAGGCCTTCCTGGAGACCCCTGCCGCAAGCGTTTCGGCGCCGATCGATGAAGCCCCTGCAAAATTACAAAGAAAGAGGCGCCGCCGACGCCACCCTGCCGCGCCAGCCGCCGGCTGAACGGTGACACATTTGTGAAAAGTTGAAATTGGCCCTTGATTGTCATTTCCCGCGAAAACGGGAATCCACTGATGTTCGCATGCTCTGGACTCCGGCTGGAGTTTACCCTCGCGGATGCGGATGGCGGGCCGACCGTCGTGCGCAGTCCGGTAGATACGCTTTGACAGAATCAAGAGGATTTTATGCCGATCCATATAATTATTGTTAGGCAGCTCCAATCGAAAGGATTGCCGTGAGCCTATGTAGCGCTATCGCGACGGTAAGGGAGTCCGTGGTCGCCATCTTTCGGTTCCGTGAGATGCGGCCCCAGACCACGAAGAAGGGGAAGGTCCAGCCGGCACAGTTCAATGTTGGGTGGGGCAGCGGCTTCGCCGTCGTTGCTGATCGATATGTGATAACGGCATTTCACGTTCTCAACGGTGGCCAGCCGAGGAGTCCAAAGGACAAGTTCTTGGCCTTTGTGGTTCCAGGCAACGGTAATCCCGCCTTCCACTTCCACGTTGTCGGGTTTCCCCTGGAACGTGCTGACTTGGACTTGGCTGTTCTCGAGATTGGCCCGTGTACGACACAGGGTATTCACCTTCCCGCTCTCCCCATTTCGTTCGCAGCTCAGCCGGATGGAGCGCGCGTTCTTACTATGGGGTTCCCGGCACCTGAGGTCGCAGGAATCAATGTCGATGCGCAGGGCACCTATTTGGGCGGGCAGTTCTTCCTGAAGAGCCACGCCAATGAGGGGATTGTGTCGGCCCAGTATCCACTGGGTCCAATGCACGTGTATGAGTTCAACGTCGGTTGGCACCACGGCGAGAGTGGAGGCCCGGTGGTGCGGCTCGATGACCCGGTGGCTGTGTTTACGGTCATGCAGCAGTATCGCAACATCACATCGCCACACGGTATCGTTGCTGGGCCACATCGCGGTTGTTCGCTCTCGGCAATTCAGCACGATATTTCTCATCTGGGTGCCACGGTCGTTTGAGGGAGCTGTCTAACTACGCGTTGAAGCTGACGGCGCGGCCTGCCATTGTTGACATTCCTATGGCTGTAGACGGCCGCACCGCGGCTTAACGCTATTCGTTAGGGTGGTATTTCACGTTGCATGAAAAAGCTTTCATATCCAGAGACAAGGACAGAGCATGCGCTATTTCATAGGACTCGTAATGTTATTTGCTTGTTTGGGGACCGCAAATGCGTTGACGCCTCTGCCTGATAGCTCGCCCAGCTTCTTTTCAGGCGAATGGGCGGGCACCAGTGAACAGGGAACCTACTGCTATCTTAACCTGAGCGCTGATGGCTGGGGATGGGTGCTCATCGATGGTGGGACGGGAGACTGGCTTGGCGCTCGAAGGCAATGGCGTAATCTGCAACAAGCACTTCAGGTCGAAAAAATCATCCCTCTACCCGCCTCAACCCAGCGACGCATCATGCCTTTGGCAAAAGTTGTTCTCCGCAGCGGATTCAATCAATCCTTGAGCTTGACATGGAACGCGCAGTCCTCCGGTTGCCAACTGCACAAGATCGAAACAATGGCACATCACCTAAATCAGGCACGCAGTATCATTG
>CAYRLT010000002.1:0-3022 GCA_964425095.1 uncultured Luteolibacter sp. | reverse complement strand
CCCCGACCGCCTTTCGGCAGGCACATCGTTGAAACAAACTCGCGAGCAGCCATGCAATGCTACAATCCGAAATCCATGTCGCGGCGGAAGTGTTAACTTCATCGTGCATCCGCTGGTTACCCACTGGCTCCGTTTTGCGGGACCACTTCACTTTGACTCGGGCATCTGTTTGCTTGCTGGCAAAGTGATATCCAGTATTATTCCATACATGCCTTTGACTCCCACATTACGGGCAAGCAAGAGGGTTGAACTCAGGCCGCGGCGCCTTGGGATTGATTCGATTGAGATGTTTGGCCGCTACAACAACACGATCGCGAGAGATGAGCTCCTTGAACACAGTCATGGCGACGCGCTGGAAATTTGCTATCTCGTCCGAGGGCGACAGACCTACTCTTTGGGCGGACAGGACTTTCACCTTCGTGGAGGCGATGTCTTTATCAGCTTTCCTGGTGAAATACATGGCACGGGTGGAGCCCCTCAGGAAAAAGGTATTCTTTACTGGATCATAGTTTTGAACCCATCCGCCACGGGTGGCTCATTGCTTGGTCTTCAGGAAAAGGAAAGTCGCGTGCTGTGGCGCGAGATAAAGAAAAAATCGCACCGTCACTTTCACGGCACGCCGGGGATGAAAGTTCAGTTGGATGAAATCCTCCAGTTGTTTCATCAAGCGGGGCATGGCTTGATGAAAAAGACGGCTCTTTGCAACAGGATCGTTGCATTTTTGCTCGATGTTTTGGATGCGCGCGCGAGGTCATCCGCAGGGATGGGTGCCCGCCGTTTTGCAGAGGTCATCCACCACATGCGGTCCCATCTGGATGATCCCGACCAACTTACCATGGATGTTCTCTCATCGGTGGCGGGCCTTTCGTCTTCGCGCTTCAAGGCGCTCTTCAAGGAGATGTGGGGCATCCCGCCTGCGGAATACGCCCTCCGCCTTCGTATCGCGGAGGCGCGGCGCCGTCTTGTCGAAAGCGGCGCCACGGTGACCCAGGTGGCCACTGACCTTGGGTTCTCTTCCTCGCAATATTTTGCCACTTCTTTCAAGCGGTTGATGAACATGACCCCGCGTGAGGCTGCGCGGAGAGGCGGGTTGTGTCGCCTTGATTCGGGTATTTGATGTGTTTGAAAAAATACTGCGGTTCGAGATTGAACGCATTTCGGTGCCTATGCGTGTAGCGTGTGCTTGATGAACGAACCAGTACTCCAACAGGAACCGCCGCTTAATGAATTCACCGAGAGTGTCCGCAAAAATGTTGCCATCTCATGGTATCGCACCAAGCTGCCTCCCGGCGCCGTCAAGTCGCTTCATGCCAAGAGCGACCTCAAGGGGGGCTTTCAGACTCTAGGATACCTTGCGCTTCTGCTTCTACCGGCACTGCTAGCGCTCTATTGCTTTCTCCAGCGGGCATGGTGGCCGATGGCCGGCTTTGTTTTGCTGTATGGCATGGTGGCCGCCTTTCTCATCAATGCGGTCCATGAGCTAGGACATGGCACGGTCTTCAAGACCAAATGGCTGAACACCTTTTTCTGCCATCTCTTCGCCTTCCTCGGTCTCATCAATCACGAGACCTTCCAGTCGAGCCACATCAGACATCACCGCTATACGCTACACCCGCCGGATGACTTGGAGGTCGTCCTCCCCGTGAAGCTCATGCTCTGGCATGTGCTCAAAACAGGATTCTTCTACCCACGCGCCCTTTGGGATGCGATCAAGCAGGTGTTTCGCATCGCGAGTGGAAAATTCGAAGGTGAGTGGGAGCTGACCCTGTACCCGGAATCTGACCCTGCAAGCCGCAAGGATCCGGTGCGCTGGGCGCGGCTTATGATCTTCGGGCACGCTGTGATTCTCGCGGTATCGATCGTTTCGGGGCTGTGGATCATTCCGGTCATGACCCTTTGCAGCCTATGCTACGGCACATGGCTGTTCTTTCTGTGCAACAACACCCAGCATGTGGGGCTCAAGGACAATGTCGACGACTTCCGACTTTGCTGCCGCACCTTCACGCTGAATCCGATTGTTCGTTTCCTCTATTGGCAGATGAACTACCACATCGAGCACCATATGTATGCCGCAGTGCCGTGCTACAACCTCGGAAAGCTACACAAGATGATCAAACACGATCTCCCACCCACGCCCAAAGGGCTTGTCGGAGTCTGGAAAGAGATCGATGCGATCTTGCGCAGGCAACTGAAAGACCCCTCCTACCAGTACGAGGCCCCGCTCCCCAAGTCGGCCTGAAGCTCCAGACCGGGGCAACTCGAAACTTGTCAGTTTGGGAATATGTCGTCCGCTTGCGCGTCACACATGCCGAGAGTCTGCTGGTCACCACCAACCAAAAAATTACCGACACCGCGCACAAGAGCGGCTTTGGATCGGCCGCTCCTTTTTACGCTGCCTACGTCATGTTCGGCGGCGGAAAAACCCCGAAGGCCTTTCGTTAAGCGCACCGCTGAATGCCCAATCCGCCGGTCTTTATGGGGTGAGAAGGCAAAGACGGATTTCAAATGGCGCCAATGAGGATGATGAATATTCCGCTTGTTGATGCGAGTGTTCGGGAGCCTCGCTGAGGAGCAGCTTTGATTTGCTCACGCCTTCCAAGGCTGGCATCGGCTGTCTGTCCGCGCTGAAGTTCAGCGCCACAAGGCAGCGCTCGCCGTTTTTACGACGACGCAGAAAAACGAGGCAATCAGAGGACGCGCTTTCCTCCATTGCTTCGAACTCCCCATCCAACAGTGCTGGCGTGGCCCTTCGCAGCGCAATGAGATTGCGGTAAAATTCCAGAAGCGAAGCGGGCTTGGCTGTTTGGTCCTGAACATTGATTCCATCGCGATGATTGGGATTCACCGGCAGCCATGGGACAAGTCCCTCGGGGCTGAATCCGGCAACAGGCTCGCGGCTCCATTGCATCGGGGTGCGGCAACGGTCGCGGGTGAATCGCGCCATCTTGAGCGCCTCTTCTGGCGTAAGTGAGTTGCCAGGAGCAAACTCGGGATAGACCTGGAAGACATAGAGATCGCGGAT
>CAYRLT010000001.1:0-2565 GCA_964425095.1 uncultured Luteolibacter sp. | reverse complement strand
CCGGGATGTGTGCGGGCGACTGCTCGCCAGCTTGGTTGTAGCGTTATTTTTTGCCCACGTGTTTGAGAGCATTGGGATGTGCGTGTTGATCATGCCGATTACTGGAATTCCGCTGCCCTTGGTCAGCTATTCCGGCACCTTTGTGGTGATTTGCATGTTGCTGCTCGGCTTGGTTCAGAGCGTGTGGATTCACCGGCATGTGAGACAGGACACACCGTCGAAAGCGATGGTTGATTGAGCCGTAATTTCAAACAGCGCTTTCAAGACTTGCCCGGGCGGGCGTGTAGGGGTAAACGCGGGCCGTCATGGCTAAGAAACCAGTAGTGCTCATCATTCGCGACGGCTGGGGTGCAAATCCCGGGGGGAAAGAAACCGCAATCAAAGACGGCAACGCCGTGCTTCTCGCGAAAACTCCGTTTCATGACGAGGTGCTCGCGCCTTATCCCCGTGGTTTTCTGAGTGCCTCAGGCATGGACGTGGGACTGCCCCCCGGACAAATGGGGAATTCGGAGGTCGGGCACCTCAATCTTGGTGCCGGGCGCATTGTTTATCAGGATCTTACGCGCATCAACAAGGCCATTGAAGACGGAGAACTTGCGGGCAATCCGGTGTTTGCTGAGGCCATGAAAATGGCGAAATCCTCACGGTTGCACCTGATCGGCTTGGTGTCCGATGGAGGGGTGCACAGCCATCAGGACCAGCTCATCGCCATGGTGAAGCTCGCGCAACAAGCGGGGGTTTCCGATGTCATGATCCATGCCATCACCGATGGCCGGGATACCTTGCCGACTGGTGGCGAGGCCTACCTCGCCAAGGTGGAGGATGAGGCGGCCAAATGTGGTGCCCGCATCGCCACGGTGGTCGGTCGTTATTTTGCGATGGATCGCGATAAACGCTGGGACCGCGTGAAACTCGCTTGGGACGCCATCGTGCACGGCAAGGGCGAAACGCGTGCGGTCCTCGCCAGCGAGGCGGTCGCCGATTACTACCGCATGGATAAAACCGATGAGTTCATGCCGGCAATGATTTTTTGCGAGGCGGATACTCAGCGTGTCCGCGATGGTGATGTGGTGTTGTTCTTCAACTTCCGTTCCGATCGTGCCCGTGAGATTTCCGAGGCCTTCCTGCTGCCTGATTTTCAGGGATTTGAGCGTTCGGTTGTGCCGAAAGTCCACTACGTCACGCTCACGGAATATGACAAAACCTTCGGTTGCCCCGTAGTCTTCGGTCCGCAGACGCTGACCATGGGACTCGGGGAAACCACTGCCGCAGCCGGTAAAACCCAAATGCGCATCGCTGAGACGGAAAAATATCCACACGTCACTTATTTCTTCAACGGCGGCGTCGAGCCTCCGTATGCCGGCGAGGATCGTTATATCATCCCGTCTCCCAAGGACGTGCCGACCTATGATTTTAAGCCGGAAATGAGTGCCCCGCAGGTGACCGCGACCGTGGTTTCGAAGCTCAAGGATTACGATCTGGTTATTCTCAATTTCGCGAATCCAGATATGGTCGGCCACACCGGTGTGGTGGAAGCCGCGATCAAGGCGGTGGAAACCATCGATGCCAGCGTTAAGGCGGTGGTGGAGGAAACCTTGCGTCTCGGCGGCAAACTGCTGATCACAGCGGACCATGGAAACTGCGAATACATGCGCAATCCGGACGGCTCCCCGAACACCGCGCACACCACCAATTTGGTCGAAATCATCTACGTCGCGGGCGATGCGGCGGCTTACCAAGTCAAGGACGGCATCCTCGCGGATGTTGCCCCGACCTTGCTCGACATGCTCGGTCTACCCAAACCGCAGGAAATGACCGGCAAGAGCGTGCTCGCTAAAAAATGACTCTGAATGATTGCATCGGATTGTCGAAATGTCCATGTTCGCCGGAATGGATGGGTTGAGAATACTGCGTGCCGCCACGGGTTGGCTTGAGCTCGGACTGGCTGATGAGGCTTTGGTCGAGCTTGATACTTTGCCTATGGATGTCAGGACCAGGCGTGAAGTGCTGGAGTTGAAGTTGGCGGCCCAGATGGCCGGCCAATCATGGAACCCGGCATCGGACACGGCGCGCTTGTTATGCCTTAAGGCTGCGAATGAGCCGGTATTTTTCCTGCGTGCGGCATTTTGCCTGCACGAAACGGGCGACACCCTGGCGGCCTGCCATTGGCTGCTTCGCGGGCCGAAGACGCTCTTTGAAATGGCCATCTTCCATTACAATTTGGCTTGTTATCTCTGGACGTTAGGAGAATCAAACCGGGCTCGCAGCCACTTGAAACAGGCGATCGCTATGGATGTATCTTTCCTTAAAGCGGCCGATGAGGATAGGGATCTGGTAGGGATCGGGCCACTGACGTGAGTTTTTCGCAGTGGTTCCAGCCGATAGACTATTCTAGCTGATAGGCAGATTGCGGGCAAAAAACGCGCGCGTTGGAACTCCCCCCGGATTTCACAACGCGCGCTTTTAAGTAGCTTCACGGCTCTGACCAGATTTGGTTAACTTTCCCCCCCGGGTCATTAACCAAGCCGATCGGTGTGGAAAACTATGAATAGATCCCGCCCCAGA